>NZ_JBFARO010000102.1:0-29422 GCF_040677125.1 Actinomadura sp. NPDC049382 | reverse complement strand
GACGGAGTCCCATCGCGAAGCGACGCCGAAGGCGCCCTTGACTTTGGAGGGGCGGCCCCGTACGCAGCGCCGCCCCCACCACAATTCCACGAACAACACTTAAGCCATGGTGTCCGGCTTGGTCGAACATCGACTTGTCAAACGCTGGTTCGGTTGAACGTCGGTCTGGTCGAACGCTGGCACAGTCGGACGCCCCCTCCCGGTTGGATGTCCCCCGGTTGGATGTCCTCGCGTCGGATGTCCACTTGGTGAGTGTCAATCCTGGCGGACGTTCTGTGAACGGTGGCTAGGTGTTGCGGAGGGCCTTTTCTATGGCGGTTAGTTTGTCCGCCAGGTGGAGCAAGGCGCCCACGGACGGGTCTTCGGTGTTGCCCGCGAGGGTTCGGGACCGCTGGTAGGCCGCCTTCACCTCCGTCCAGCGGTCCGCTTCGGCGGCGGCGAGGGTGCCTCGGAGTTCGGACAGTTTCAGGAGGTTGGCTTCGGCGTCCGAGGTCAACGTCTGCGACTCGGCCCGGTAGTGGTCGTCCAAGGCCGCTTCCAGTTCCTGTGCGTTCATCACCGGGAGGACGCGTTCGGCCAGCTTGTTCATGTCGCGGTAGGAGCCCTGGAGCCGGAACGGCGGTTCGGTGCGGGACGCGTCGTCCTGCGCGGCGGAGGCGATGTACGCGCGGTTCACCGTCAGCACCACCCGCTGCACGTGGATCAGCTTCTCCAGGACGGACAGGATCTCGTCCAGTTCGGCCTGGGAGTAGGGGTGTGACAGGCGGTCCGGGCGGACGGTCTGGTCGCCCGACGCGAGGCGCACGAGCAGTTCGACGTCCTCGCGGTCGCGGGTCGTCAGGGGCGCCAGGACCGGGTTCGAGGTCAGCGCGTTCTCGATGTAGCTGAGCGCGAACAGGTCGTCCTTGCCGGACAGGACGTCGCCGAGGTTCCACACGTCGGCGCGGTTGGCGAGCATGTCGGGGATGCGGAAACGCCGGCCCGATTCGGTGTACGGGTTGCCCGCCATGCAGACCGCGAAGCGCTTGCCGCGCAGGTCGTAGGTGCGGGTGGCGCCTTCGATGCGGCGTTGGGCGTCGCAGAGCGGAATGAACTTCTGCAGGAACTCGGGCGACGTGTGCTGGATGTCGTCCACGTAGAGCAGGACGTTGTTACCCATCTCCAACGCGAGGTTGATCTTCTCGACCTCGCGGGCCGCCGTCGCGTTGGGCGCCTGGGCCGGGTCGAGGGAGGTGACGTCGTGGCCCAGGGCCGGGCCGTCCACGCGCACTAGTGCCAGCCCGAGGCGGTCGGCGACGTACTCCATGAGCGTCGTCTTGCCGTAACCGGGCGGGGAGATGAGCAGGAGCAGGCCCATCTGATCGGTGCGCTTGCCCTCGCCGGCGGCGCCCAGTTGCTTGGCCAGGTTGTCGCCGATGAGCGGCAGGTAGACCTCGTCCACCAGGCGGTTCCGGACGAACGCGCTCATCGTGCGGGGCTTGAAGTCGGCCAGCCCGAGGCGCTTCTCCTCGACGGCGATCAGGTCGTTCCGCTGTTTCTGGTAGGCGCGGAAGGCGGGAACCCGCTCGGTGCGGAAGCGGTGGGTGCGGGCGAGGGTCTCGTCCAGGCGCAGGTCCATGCGGCGGTCGGTGATGCGCGGGTGGTCGCCGAGGAGGTCCTCGATCGCGGCCGTCAGCGCGGCGGGGGAGTCGTAGCGGGCGGACGGGCACAGGAGCGTCGCCACGGCCTCGGGGAGGTCCGCTTCGTCGCCGCCGTCGCCGGTCGCCAGGTAGGAGGCCAGCCATGCTTCGGCCAGCTGGTGGCGGGCGGCCAGCGTGCCGGCGTCGCGCAGGTCGTCGTCGAGCGTCGTGTCGCCCAGCGCCTGCGTGAAGCCCTTCAGGAGGGCGCGGGCGCCCTGGCTCGTCACGAAGCCGTCCGGGGCGGCGGCCAGTTCCTCGACGAGGTACTCGGCGGTCAGCGGGTCGGGGAGGCGCAGGTCGTGCCGCTCGGTGAACTCGGTGATCGACGCCGTCAGCTCGGCGGTCAGGTCGGCCAGCGCGTCGGCGCGCCCGAACGCCTGGCGGGCGCGGACCAGCGACCGGGCGCGGGCCGTCCACATGCCCTGTTCGGTGTCGTCCGGGCCGTGCGTCCAGAAGAGCTGCGCGGTGGCCCGGGCCGGGCCCGGGTAGCGGAGCAGGCCCGCGTCGGCGCGCAGCCGCAGCAGGGCCTCCAGGATGCGGGCCGCGTCGTGGTCGTGGACGCCCCGCTCGTAGCCCTCGTCGTAGCGGTCGGCGGCCGCGTCGCGGACGAGACCGAGCAGGCGCCCGTCGGCCGCCGCCGCGAACAGGTCGTCCAGAGGCGAGGTGGCCAGGATCGACGTCGCCAGGTACTCCGCCCGGTATGTTTCCGCTGTTTCCGAGACGAGGGTCTGGTTCCACAGGGGCCGCGTCGCGGCGAAGCCCTCGTCCTGGACGGGCGCCCGGTAGTCGGTCCCCGTGATCGCGAACGCGACCGTGTCGCGGTGCGGGACGAGCGTCAGCTCGATCGGGCGGGTGTTGACCGCGAACCGGTGCCGGCCCAGCCGGATCGTCCCGCCGTCGTCCCCGTACAGGTCGAGGCGGTCGCGCAGCGCCCGGCCCGCCTCCTGCCGGGCCGCCTTGACGCGCCCTTCCAGCTCCTCCGCGCGGACGCCGTCGTCCAGGCCGCGCAGCTCCTCGGCGATCGAGCGGAGCCGGGCCACCATCGCGTCGGTCGCGAAGTAGGTGTTGACCTCGTCCGGAGAACCGAGGGCGGCGGCGCGGCGGCGGACGCCCGCCAGGATCCGGTCCGCCGACTCGGTGAGCCGGTCGGTGCGGCGGGCGCGCTCGTCCAGCAGCGACTGCTTGCGGGACGAGAACGCCTCGTAGACCTCGGTCCGCTTGGTCTCCAGTTCGCCGAGGAACTCGTCCAGCTCGGCGAAGCGGGCCTGCAGCGTCTCCAGGCGGAGCAGCAGGCGGCCGAGCTGCTCGTCGCAGTCCTCGGGCGTGGCGGCGGTCGCCAGCGCGCCCGCGATCGACTGGTCCAGGAGGGCGAGTTCGGCGGCGAACGCGGCGCGGCCCTCGCGGCCGAGCAGGTCCCGGCGCCGGTTGTCGAGGACGGCGCGGGCCCGGTTGAGGCCGCCGAGCACCTCGCCGACCCGCTCCAGGATCGCCGTCCGCGCGGTCGCGTCGGTGATGTCGAGGTCCCCGACGACCTCGGTGACGACCTCCAGCCCCTCGTTCTGCGCGGCGAGCAGGTCGCTGAGGGGCGCCGCGTCGGCGGCGGTCTCGATGGCGCCGGCCGCCTCGGTGATGCGCTCGACCTCGGCGTGGTAACCGGTGAAGGCGTCCTCGCGCTGGAGGAACGCGACCGCGCCCTCGCCCGCCTCGCGCAACTCGGCCTGGACGGTCTCCGACAGCTCGTCCAGCCGGGACGCGTCGACGTAGCGCAGGTCGCGCAGCGTTTCCAGGCGGCCCTGGGCGCGGCGGAAGGAGGCCAGCTGCGCCACCCAGCCGTCGGCCGTGGCCGGCGGCTCCGCATGGGCCCGGCGGATCAGCGCGGCGATGTCGTCCGCCGCCTCGGCGACGGCGGAGACCGCCTGCTCGGTGAGCGCCTGGACCTTCTCGAACTCGTCCAGCACCTGGCCCGCCGTCGCGCGGACGTCCGCCAGCGGCGCCGTCACCGCGCCGAGGTCCTCGTCGGCCAGCCAGTGGTACAGGTCGGCGGCCCGCGTGCAGGCGGAGATCAGCGCTTCGAACACCCGCGCGGACGGCGACATCTCGTCCACCATCCGGGTGACCGACAGGCATTCGGAGATGCCGCGCACGAGTTCGGCGTTCCCGACCCGCTCCAGCGGCCCGGTGCCGACCGGCTGCGCGGCGGCGTAGGCGTCCGAGACGTACGGGGTCGCCCAGATCTGCATCGGGTGCACCCGCGACGGCTCGTCGGAGAACGCCCGCATCACGACGAGCGTCCCGTCCGCGAACAGCGAGTAGCCGTGGCAGGTGATCGGCGTCGCGACCCGCTTGCGGATCACGTTGTAGGGCAGCAGCAGCGACCGGCCGTCCTCCCGCGCGTGGAAGACGTAGAGGACGTCCTCCCCGTTGGGGGAGCGGATGACGCGCTCGTACTCCAGCCCGGCCACGTCGGTGTCGAACGTCTTCGCGGTGCCGGTGTCGAGGTAGTAGCCGCCCGGGAAGATGATCCCGTGGTCGTCCGGCAGCCGCCGGCACGCCTGCGCGATCCCGTCGAGCCGCGTGACCTCCTTCGTGCGGACGTTGAACACCAGGTGCCGCCACGCCCGCTCGTTGTACGGGCGGATCCGCAGCAGGATCAGCGCGCCGACCCGCGCGTGCAGGACGTCGGCGTCCGCGAGCGACTGCAGCGGCTCGTCCACCGGCTCGGAGTAGATCCCCTCGCCACTGTCGGTGTTGTCCTCGATCTTGACGGTGAGGGTGCCGCCGATCGTCTCGACGAACACCTCGCCCTCGATCGAGATGTGCGGGTGCCGGCCGAGGACGTGGTCGTCCCGGGTGGTCTCGACCCAGTCGACGTCGTGCGCGGGCGGGAACGCGTGGTCGCGCTCGCCCTGGTTGTCCTCGTAGGCGACGCCGCCGTCCGGGGCCGTCCGCCACCGCAGGACGCGCAGGTCCGACAGGCGCGGCCCCGTCTGGAAGACGGCGAGCAGCCGCCCGTCCACCAGCCTCAGCTGGAGCAGCCGCGCCTGCCGGTAGTACCGGTACATGTCGGCGAAGTCGCGCAGGAAGCGCGGGTCGTCCAGCAGCCCCGGCACCGCCTCCGGCCCGGCGGGGACGAACGCGATGCCGTCCTCCGTCCGGGTGAACCGGTGCAGCGAGAACACGTCGTCGACCGTCGTCTCCGGCTTCAGCCCGAGGAAGACGTTGTAGCCGAACAGCATCACCCCGCCGAGCGCCACCACGTCGCGGGGCACGCAGTTGTGCGCCGTCCGGATCCGCTCGGTGCCGGCCAGCCGCAGCTCCGTGCCGCCGAACACCTCCAGCCGCCGCGCGTTCAGCGCCTCCGCGCGCCGCGCCAGCTCGGCGGCCCGCTCGGCGAGCCGCGCCCGCAGCACCTCGTACGTCCCGTGGTCCAGCCCCGCCCGCCCGGCCCCGGCCCCGGCGGTCTCGGCGGTCTCGGGGGTCTCCGTCGCGGCGTCCCTGACGACCATGCTCACCCATCTCTCCCGTCTGCGTGTCGCTGTGATGGCGGCGCCTCGCCCGCGCACCGGTCGCGCGAGGGGGTTCGGTGGGCTGCGACGGGTCGCCGGCCTCGGCGGCCCCCGGTGCCGGCGACCCGTCGCAGGTCTTGGATCAATTCGCGGTCACGGCGGTTCCATTGAGCTCCGACAGCGGTGCGTCGGCGACGCCGAGGCGCCGCGCGGCGTCCAGCAGGTCCTGGAGGCCCTGCGCCTCCGGGCCGCCCGACTTGATCAGCCGCAGCAGCAGCGCCGAGAGGGTCAGGTCGCGGACGCCGCCGGCGTCGATCGAGCCGAGCAGCCGGGCCATGTCGTCGGTGAAGGACGACGTCCCGTCCAGCCACGGCCCGGCGAGGGACCGCGCCACCTCCGAGTTCTGCACGAACCCGTCCACGCTCTTGCCGAGCGCGATCGACCCGACGAGCCGGTCGAAGAAGACGCTGTCGCCGCCGACGATGTTGATGTCGGCCTGCTCCAGCCCGGTGGCGAGGACGGTGGCCTGCGCCTCCGCGACCTGCCGCTGCACCTCGATCCCGGCGAGCCGGACGTCCTTCTCCGCCTCCAGCCGCAGCCGGTACTCCTCGTGCTGGCGGGACGCCTCGTCCAGCGCGGCCATCGCGCCGGCCTTCTCGGTGAGGCCCTCGGCCTCGGCGCGCAGCGTCTCGCGGATCCGGGCGGCCTCCGCCGCCGCCATCTCCGTCGCGGCCGCGGCCTCGGCGCGGCCGACCTTCTCGATGGCGTCGGCGTCGCGCTCGCGCACCTGGACCTCGGCGAGCCCGGCGGCGGCGGCCTCCGCGCGCAGCCCCTCGGCCAGCCGGATCTTGGCCTGCGCGTCCATCTCCGCGGCCTCCTGCCGCGCCTGCGCCATCGTCAGCTCCTCGCGGGCGCGGTGCTGCGCGGCGGCCTCCGCCGCCTCCGCGGCCTTGATGTCCTTGACGAGGTTCTCCTGAGCCTCGGCCTCCGCGTGGATGATCACCGACTGGCGGGCGCGCTCGGCCTCCTCGACCGCGCGGAGCCGCTTGATGCCCTCCTCCTGCTCGGCGACGGTCCGCTCGACCGCGATGCGCTCCCGGACGACGTTCGCGATCTCCCGCTTCTCGGCCTCGACCTCTTTGTCGGCGGCGATGCGGGTCAGCTCCGTCTCCCGCTCGCGGCCGATGACCTCCAGCAGCCGGTCCTTCTCGATGCGCTCGCTCTCGATCGCGAGGACGCGCTCCTTGTTCTTCGCCGCGACGGAGATCTCGCGCTCCTTGTTCTCGTGCTGGACGCCGAGCTGCTCGTCGGTGCGGATGTGCGCGGTCTGCGCGCGGAGCCGCTCCTCGGCCTTGACCCGCTCGATCTCCGCCTGCTCGCGGGCCCGGACGGTCTCGATCTCGCGCTCCTGGCGGAGCTCGGCGTCGGCCTGGCGGCGCTCCAGCTCCAGGATCGCCTCGCGCGCCTCCACGTTCTGGCGGGTGATCTCCTTCTCCTCGTTGCGGGTGTACTCGTTGGTGCGGACGTGCTCGATCGCGGTCAGCTCGGTGATCTTCCGGATGCCCTGCGCGTCCAGGATGTTGGACTTGTCGAGCGACAGCAGCGGCGTCTGCTCCAGGTAGTCGATCGCCGCGTCCTCCAGGCTGTAGCCGTTCAGGTCCGTGCCGATGACCTGGATGATGTGGTCGCGGAACTCGTTGCGGCGGGTGTAGAGGTCGGCGAAGTCGAGGTGCTTGCCGACGGTCTTCAGCGCCTCGGAGAACTTCGCCGCGAACAGCTCCTGGAGCGTCTCCTGGCTGCTGGCGCGCTCGGTCCCGATGGCCTGCGCGACCTTGATGACGTCCTCGACGGTCTTGTTGACGCGGACGAAGAACGTGATGCGGATGTCGGCGCGGATGTTGTCCTTGCAGATCAGCCCGTCCCGGCCGGTCCGCTCGATCTCGATCGTCTTGACCGAGATGTCCATCAGCTCGGCCCGGTGCAGGACGGGCAGGACGATCGCGCCGGTGAAGGTGACGTCGACCCTCTTGAGCTTGGAGATGATCAGCGCCCGGCCCTGGTCGACCTTGCGGAACAGCCGGGTCACCATCAGCACGAGGCCGAGGGCGATGAGCAGGGCGAGCGCGAGGAGCACACCGGCTCCGATGGTGATGGTGTCCAAGGGGATCCCTCTCTGCTGGGGGGAACGAGGTCGCGGGGTCGAAGGCGCGGGGAGGCGCGCGGGGTGCGGGGTCAGGGGGACGTACGGCGGGCCAGGTCGGACGCCGTGCCGTGCGGCATCACCCAGAAGAACCGGCCGTCCGGGTCGAAATCGAAGATCAGTGCGGTGCTGCCGGCGGTGAGGTCCTCGGCGGGGTCCGCGAGGTCCTTCGCCGCGCCGGCCACGGGCAGGTCGGACGCGGGCCGCCGCACCTGGACGATCGCGGACGACCCGTCCGGGGCGATCACCTCGGCCTGGCCGAAGTCGGGGCCGACCCGCCCGGTGCGGATGACGCACGGCAGCCCGACGAAGTCGCGCAGCGACGCCCCCGCCTGGTCCTGGAAGACGCGGCGCAGCGGCAGCACGGCGAGGCGCGTCCCGGTCCAGGCCACCACCAGCGCCCCCGTCATGCCGAGGAGCCGCAGGGGGAGGCCGTCGGTGAGCGCCGACGCCGCCAGGCTCACGAACCACGCGAGCGCGATCAGCAGCGACAGCACGACCGTGACCGGGACGCCGCCGAGGCCGACCATCGCGAGCCGCTCGGCGACGAGCCCGTCCCCGTCGGCGTCGCCGCCGTCGGCGCCCCCGGCGCCGGCACCGGCCCCCGTATCGGCATCGGTGCCGGCGCCGAGGAAGTCGACGCCGAGGCCGCCGAGCAGGACGAGCGTCCAGTACCCGGCGACCACCAGGAGAGAGAAGCTGAACAGCGCGGTGGGGAAACCGAACGCGGCGTCGAGGAATTCGCCCATGGAAATGCACGCTCCCGCATCGAGACGTCATTGACCGACCGGGCCGCCGAAAGGGCGTTCCGGTAATGCGAACGGGTTCGCTGAGTGCGCGGGGGAGGTACGCGGTGGATACGCGGTGGATACGCGGAGGGTCGTGCTCAGGTATCCGGGAAGGCGTGCGCCCAGGTGATGTGACTCAGGTCATAGGGCCTGACGTCCCGCGGGCGGGCACGGAGCGGCCGCGCCGGCGCGGCCGGCGGCGCAGAGAAAAAGTGCCGGGGGGTCATCGAACACCCTTCTGGTCGGAGACACATCCTGTCTCGCCGACCAGGCTTCCCGGCACACCGATAGTTACTTTAGCTTATTTCTCGCGGGGAGGGAAGTCTTTAAACGACGGGTCGTCTGATAAGGGTCGCCGGCCGCGCCGTTCACGGCGAAAGTGATGATCCTCGCGGCACCGCGCCGCCCCGTTTTTCGCGTATCCGGGCCCCACGAGGCCCCTGCTCGCCGGGGCTCCGCGGATGTTCAGGTTTCCTTGAGCCGCGCTGGAGCTTCGGCTCAGGTCCCGGGGGTACGTTCGCCCGCCATGACCAGGGAGTCCTGCCGGCCGATCATCGTCCTCGGGTGCCCGCGATCCGGGACGACGCTGCTGCAGCAGATGCTGCACTCGCACCCCGGGATCGCGTTCCCCTCCGAGACGCGGTTCGTCCATGTCGCCTACGAGCGCAGGCACGACTTCGGCGACCTGGAGCAGGAGGCGAACCGGCGGGCGCTGGCCGAGTGGATCACCGGCGGCGCCGACACCAAGTTCCCCGTCCTCGACCTGGACGCGGCGCGCGTCGTCGAGGAGATCGTGCACGGGCCGCCGACGCTCGGGTCGGCGCTGGCGGCGGTCTTCCGCGCCTACGCGCGGCGGCACGGCAAGCCCCGCTGGGGCGACAAGCGGCCGAGCTACTTCCGGCGGGTGCCGATGCTCCAGCGGATGTTCCCGGACGCGCAGTTCGTCCACCTCGTCCGCGACGGCCGGGACGCGGTGAGCTCGCTGATGCGGATGCCGTGGTTCAAGGGCGACCTGTACGCGGCGGCGCTGACGTGGCGGGAGGCGGTCGACACCGGCCGGCGCCTCGGCGAGCGCCTCGGCCCGGACACCTTCTACGAGTTCCGCTACGAGGACCTCGTCGCCGAACCGGAGGACGCGCTGAAGGGCCTGTGCGCGTTCCTCGGCGAGGAGTACGACCCCGTCATGACGCAGGCGTACCGGCACGCGCGCCAGACCGTCCCGTCCTCGCGCAAGTGGCACCTGCGCACGCACGAGGCGCCCAACACCCGCCAGGTCGGCGCGTGGCGCGACCGGATGGCGGACTGGGAGGCGGACCTGGTCGAGCACGTCCTCGCCGACCGGCTGCGCCACCACGGCTACGAGCTGACCGGCGTGCCCCGCCCGGCCGCCGCGCACCTCGCGCGCTTCCACCGGCTCGCGACGCACCGCTGGCGGTCGCGGCACGCGCAGGCCGTCCGGGACCGGCTCGCGGAGGCCCGCGAGCCCAACCCCGTCGTCTCCCGCCTCACCGGCCCGGTGCCCCTGCCCGAGCGGTGACCGGGCGGTGACCGAGCGCTGACCGGCCGCAGACCAGACGCCGGCCGGACGGGCGGCCGCCGCCCCGGCTCTTTACCGGAAGGTGTGAGGACTGACACGGCGGGGTCAGGTGACCCTGTCTCCGGGGCAAGGGGGCCGTCGCGCGGCCCCGATGGACCCGTCTGGCCGGTTGTCCGAAATTCTCATGGAACGTGCCGGGCGGGCCGGCGCCCCGCCGCGGCGCGCCCGCCGGGGAACCGCGCAGGTGGCGTGCCCCGGTGCGCCCCGCGGGGGAGAAGCGGACCGCTGGGGCGGACGGGGACAGCGTTTTCCGATCATGATCGGCTGGGCCCCTTATCGGCAGGGGTTACCCGGCGGTAGCAAAGCGCCGTTTTTACCGCGCCGCTGACTTAATTTACGCGACGGAGACATGGTCGTGTCCGTTCGTTCACATACCGATCTGAGACACGCCCTGCTTTTGGTTGTATCTTGCGTGTTGCTCGTCACTCGATAGCTATCGCGATTGATTCGAGATCCTCTGACATAAGGAGGAGTGCGGTGACCAGTTCGGAAACAATTTCCCACGGCGAGCTGCAATCGTGGCTTCTTGACAGGATCGCCTTCTACCTCGACAGGCCCCCGGAAAACATCGACCCGGCGGTGGAACTCGCCCGCTACGGAGTGGACTCGGTCTACGCGATCAGCATCATCAGCGACATCGAGGACCATCTGCAGGTCGAGGTCGACGTGGCCGAGGCCCGGCGCCGCGAGACGGTGACCGCCCTCACCGACTACCTGCTCGAACTCGTCGCGTGATGGGCGGCCGGCCGGACGACGGGCCCGCGCTGGTCGTCCTCGGCGACAGCGTGGCCGAGGGCCAGGACGATCCGGACCCCGCCGGCGGGTGGCTCGGCTGGGCCGGGCGATTGGCCGCTCACCTGGGCATCCCCCGGGAGCTGATGCTGAACGCCTCCGATCCGGGCGCGACGGTCGAGGACGTGGTCCGCGACCAGCTGCCGGCCGTCCGGCACCTGCGGCCGGACCTGGTGGTGCTCGGCTGCGGCATGAACGACGCGCTGCGCGGCTTCGAGCGGCCGGCGGCGGCGCGGCGGCTGGACGAGCTGTTCGGCTGGGCGCGCGGGCGCGGCGCGGTGGCGCTGGCGATCCCGGTGCCGCGGCCCCCGCTGCTCGACCTGTCCCCGATCTCGCAGTTCCGCAAGAAACGCACCGTCCAGCGCATTCACGACTTCAACGCCGAGCTCGACCGCGTCTCCCGGGACCACGGAATGGCGTTCCCCGATCCGGAGACGGTGGCGAAAGTCGCTGACCGCGCGATGTGGAGTCCCGACGGAATCCACCTTAATCCGGACGGGCACGCCTATGTGGCGGAGGTGATCGCACAGATAGCCGGAGACCTGCTCGGTGAGCGGGTGGGCTGAGCCTCGGGGGCCGATTCCAGCAGTGTGGGAAACAGATGAAGAGACCATTCGCGCTCGCGCGCGTCCCCCAGTCGATGATGCTGATTCCGCTGGCTCCCGTGCTGGCCTTCCAGGCGTGGCGGACGGTGCGCCGGACACCGCGGCTCGACCCCGCCGGCGGGGACGAGCACGGCTTCGTGCAGGGCGCGAACCCCGGCACCGGGCGGCCCGCGTTCCGCGTGGTCGTGATCGGGGAATCCACCGCGGTCGGCGTCGGCGCGTCCCGGCACACCGAGGCGCTGCCCGGCTGCCTGGCCGAGGCGCTGCGCGAGCGGCTCCGGCGCAGCGTCGCGTGGTCGGTCACCGGTGAGAACGGCGCCACCGCCCGGCGGATCACCAGCGGGCTCGTCCCGGCGGCCGGCGGCACCCTCAACGGCACCGCCGGCGGCGCGGGCGGCGGGACGGGCGGCGGCGCGGTCAACGGCACGGCCGGCGGGTGCGCGGCGGATCTCGTCGTCGTCACCGTCGGGATCAACGACCTGATCCGGCGGCGGCCGCTGCGCCGCTGGGCGGCCGACGTCAGCGAGCTGGTCGGCGTCCTGCGCGGCCGGTACGCGGGCGCGACCGTGCTGGTCGCGGGCATGCCGCCGGTGCACAGGTTCCCCGCCATCCCGCAGCCGCTCCGGTACGTGCTCGGCGCCCGCGCGCGGGCGATGGACCGGATCCTGCGGGAGGCGGCCCGGGCGGGCGGGGCGGTCCACGCTCCCATGGACGAGGCGATGGCGCGCGACCGCGGGCTGTTCGCCTCCGACGGATTCCACCCGTCGCCCGCCGGCTACCGGGCCTGGGCGCGCGACCTCGCGCACGCCGTGGCCGCTCCCCACTGAGACGACGCCGGACCGACACGACGCCGGCCCGAGACGGCACGGCGAGCGAAGGGAGCAGTTCGGATGACGGCTGCCGGAACGTTCCGAACGGCGGTGGAGGCCAAGGACCTCGCCGCCGTCACCCGCGCCCTGGACCCGGGCATCGAGTTCCGCAGCCCGGTGATGGTGCGGCCGTATCGCGGCCGCGACGCCGTCACCGCGCTGATCGCGGTGCTGTTCGAGGTCTTCGAGGACTTCCGCTACCTCGACGACCTGGTCAGCCGCGTCCCGGACGGGCCCGGTCCGCCCGCGCAGGCACTGATCTTCGATGCCCGGGTGCTGGGCAAGGAGGTGCAGGGACTCGACTGGCTCAGGTTCGGCGACACGGGACTCGTCACCGGCCTGACGGTCATGGTGCGCCCGCTGCCCGCGGCGATGACGCTCGCCCGGGTGGTGGGGAGGCGGATGGAGGAGGCCGCGGGGGGACCCGCGGCGAACGCCGCCGGGGTGGGCGGCGCGCACGGCTCGGGGGACACGCACGGCACGGCGCCCTAGGGCGCGCCGATCAGCGGGCGCGGCCGACGGCGCGGCCGGACGGCGCGGCCGCTGGAGCCGACCGAGGATCAAAGGGAGTGGAAGGAACGATGGACAGTAAGGTCCCCGCACACCCCGTGAGCCCCGCACGCGCGGTTCCGGCGCTCGCGGACCCCGCCCCCGCCGGGCCGGCGTCCACGGACCCGGCGCCCGCGCGGCCGGCACCGGCACGGCAGGCACCCGACCGGCAGGCACCCGACCGGCAGACCCCCGACCGGCAGGCGTCCGCGCGGCAGGCGTCCGGGAGCCCGCCGCCGCCGGGCCGGGCGCCCGCCGGGCTGTCCCCGGCGCACGGGATCGCCGCCGACCTGGACGGCTACCTCGGCGATCCGATGGACGACGAGGCCGGGCCGTTCTCCTACAAGGCGATCGTGGAGGCCGAGGAGCGCGACGAGCTGCCGCCGGGCGCCGTGGACGCCGTCCGGGCCTGGGGCTTTCCGGCGTACCTGGTGCCGGCCCCGCTCGGAGGACGGCTGTCGACCCTGGAGGAGCTGTTCTTCGTGACCCGCGGCATCTCCCGCCGCAGCGTCACGGTGGCGGTGATGTACGGGTCGGGGCTGCTCGCGGTGAACCCCGTGTGGCTGTGGGGGAACTCCTGGCAGCGCAAGGCGGTCGCCGACGGGGTGCTGCGCGGCGACCTGGCCTGCTTCGGCGTCTCGGAGGCCGACCACGGCAGCGATGTGATGGCGTCGGAGTCGGAGGCCGAGATCCAGGGCGACGAGCTGGTGCTGACGGGCGTGAAGTGGCCGGTCGGCAACGCCACCCGCGGCCGGTTCGTGACCACCTATGCCAGGACCGGCCCGCGCGACTTCTCCCTCATCCTGGTGGACAAGCGGGAACTGGACCCGGCGGTCTGGTCGACGCTGCCGCCCGTCCGGACGGTGGGGCTGCGCGGCCACGACCTGTCCGGCGTCGCGTTCTCCGGGGCGCGGGTCCCGGCCGACCGGGTGATCGGGCGGCGCGGGTCCGGGCTCGTCCAGACGTTGAAGACGCTGCAGATCACCCGGACGGCGATCGCGGCGCTGTCGGTCGGCACGATGGACGCGGTCGTGCGGATCGGGATGGAGTACGCCCGGCAGCGCACCCTCTACGGCTCGGACATCTACAAGATCCCCGTCATCCGGGACCATCTGCTGAAGGCCCATCTGGACCTGCTGATCGCCGAGTGCGTCGCGATCCCGGTGGCGCGCTGCCTGACGGTGGCGCCGGGGCGGCTGAGCCTGTGGTCGTCGATCGTGAAGTACCTCGTCCCCGTGGTGGGGGAGGAGGTCGTGGCGAGCATCGGCACCGTCCTCGCCGCGCGCGGCTACCTGCGCGAGGGCGTGGCGCACGGGGTGTTCCAGAAGCTCCAGCGCGACCACGCGATCGCGAGCATCTTCGAGGGCACCACGCACGTGAACCTGGCGAACGTGGCCGGGCAGCTCCCGTACCTGATCGAGCCGCCCGAGGAGACCGGGCGCGAGGACGAGCTGCTCGCCGACCTGTTCTGCTGGACGCGCACCCCGCCCGCCTGGGAGCCGGACGGGCGGCTGCTCCAGCTCACCAACGAGGGGCGCGACGAGGTCGGGCAGCGGTTCGAGCAGCTCGCCGAGCAGGTCCTGGCGGCGGCGAACGCGCACGCGGCGCCCGGCGTCGCGGCGGAGCTGAAGGACCTCACGTCCAGCATCGGCGGGCTGCGCGCCAAGGTGGAGGAGGGCATCCGGACGAGCGAGGGCGACATCTCCTCGGTCGCCGCGCTCGCCCGCGCCAAGCGGTACTGCGAGCTGCACGCGATGTCGTCGTGCATGCTGACGTGGCTGCACAACAGGCACGCGTTCGGCGGGGCGTTCGCCGACGGCCAGTGGCTCGTGCTGTGCCTGCAGCGGCTGCTCCAGCGCGCGCAGCCCGACGCCGTCCTGTCGGAGGAGTTCCTCCCGTCGCTGGAGGACGTGATGTTCCGCGGCTTCGACGAACGGCGCTGGTTCTCCCTGCTCTCTCTCGCCGAGGACGAGTGATAGGCCGTGTACACGGACTTCGTGTCGCTGGTCCGGGACAACATCCGGACCCACGGTGACGACCGCTCGTTCACCTTCATCAGCGAGGCGTCTTCTTCCGGGGGGCAACCCCCCGCACCCCCCGGGGCCGGGCGCACCTATAAGGAGAACGTGCTCGGGTTCGCCGAACTCGACCGCAAGGCGCGCGCGCTGGCCCGCCGCCTGGAGGCGCGCGGGCTGCGGGACAGGGCCGTCCTGCTGCTGTATCCGGAGGGCCTGGAGTTCATCTCGGCGTTCCTGGGGTGCCTGTACGCGCGCGTCATCGCCGTCCCGGCGCCGCTGCCCGACCTGGACGCGGGACGGTTCGGGCGCACTCGCCGCATCATCGAGGACGCCGACATCGCGCTGATCCTCACCGACACCGCCCACCGGGGCACGCTCGACGCGTGGCTGCGGGCGGCGGGCCTGCGCAGCCGCTTGCACTGCCTCGACACCCAGGCGGGCAAGGACGTCGATCCGGGCGACTGGTCGCCGCCGGAGTTCGGCCCCGACACCCTCGCGTTCCTGCAGTACACGTCCGGCTCGACCAGCGACCCGAAGGGCGTGATGGTCAGCCACGGCAACCTGCTGTGCAACGGCGAGGAGATCAAGCGCCGGATCGAGGGCTCGCCCGACACGATCGGCGTCGGCTGGGTGCCGCACTACCACGACATGGGGCTGGTCGGTCAGTTCCTCCAGCCGCTCTACCTCGCCTGCCGGTACGTGTTCACCTCGCCCATCACGTTCATCAAGCGCCCCGTGCTGTGGCTGGAGCTGATCAGCCGGTACCGGGGCACGATCACCGTGGCGCCCAACTTCGGGTACGAGCTGGCCCTGCGCCGCGTCACCGACCGGCAGCTGGACGGGCTGGACCTGTCGTCGCTGACGGTGGTGAAGAACGGCGCCGAGCCGGTGCGGGCGGCGACCCTGGAGGCCCTCGCCGAGCGGTTCGGCCCGGTCGGGTTCCGGCCCGAGATGTGGATGCCCTGCTACGGGATGGCGGAGACGACGCTGCTCGTCACCGGCGCGCCGCTCGGCGGCGGCCCGGTGATCCGCGACTTCGACGCCGACGCCCTCACCAAGGACGAGGCCGTCCCCGGCACCGGACCGGGGCCCGTACGGCGGCTGGTGAGCAGCGGCCGGCCCGTCACGCTGGACGTGCGGATCGTCGACCCCGACACCCGCGCCGAGCGCCCGGAGGGGCGCGTCGGCGAGATCTGGGTGCGGGGCGGCAGCGTCGCACGGGGCTATTGGGGAAGCGCGGAGGAAAGCGCCGCGACTTTCCGGGCGAGAACGGACTCCGGGAACGGCCCCTATCTGCGTACCGGTGATCTCGGATTCCAGCTCGGCGGCGAACTCTTCGTCACCGGGAGGATCAAGGATCTGATCATTGTCAACGGCCGCAATATCCATGCCCACGACATCGAGGAGGCGGCGCGGGCGGCCCATCCGGCCGCATTGGTCGGCGCCGCGTTCGCCCTCGACGGCGCGCTCGACGGGGGGCCGGACGGCGGGCTGGACGCGGGCCGGGAGCACGTCGTCCTCGTCCAGGAGATCAGCACGCGGGCGGCCGCGGGCACGCCCCTGGACGAGCTGGCGGCGCTCCTCAAGGCCCGTGTGGCACGGGCGTTCGAGCTGCCTGCGGTGAGCGTCGTGCTCGCCGCGCGCGGCACCGTGCGCCGCACCACGAGCGGCAAGATGCAGCGCCGGCTGACCCGCGAGGCGTTCCTCGCCGGGGAGATCACCGCACTCGCGGACGACCTCGAACCGGGCGTCGCGGAACTCCGGCGGGCCCCCGCATGACCGCCGCCCGCACGGCCGTCATGACCCCCATGACCTGCAATTCCGAAGATCCAGAAATTCCCCTCGACCAATCCTAGTCAAAAGCATGACTAATCATGTCTTTGTCTGATAACGTCGGTCGCAACCCTGAGTCAAGGCGGGGAGAGAAGGCCGATGGCGCTACGTCACGCGGTGCTGGCGGCGCTGCTCGACGGCGAGTACAGCGGCTACCAGCTGGCCAAGATCTTCGATTTGTCGGTCTCCAACTTCTGGCATGCCGTACCGCAGCAGCTCTACTCGGAGCTGTCGAGGTTGGAGACGGAGGGCCTGATCCGCGGACGGCAGATCATCCAGCACGACCGTCCCAACAAGCGGGTGTACACGGTCACGCGGGCCGGCGTCGACGAGCTCGAACGGTTCGCCGAGACGCCCGCGAAACCCGGGATCATCCGCGAGAACCTGCTCGTGATGGTCCAGGCCGTGGACCACATCTCCGCCGCGTCCGTCATCGCGCAGCTCGAGGACAGGGCGGTCGCGGCCGCCGCCAAGGTCGAGGTCTTCGAGCGCACCCTCAAGCACCTGCGCGGCGACATGGACGAGGAGGCGTTCCTGCGCACCGGGACGCCGCTCGGTCCGTACCTCACCTGCCTGCGGGGCCGCCGCTTCGAGCAGGAGAACTACGAGTGGTTCACCAGTACCGCCCGGCTGCTGCGCAGCCGGGTGGGCACCCAGGCCGAGGAGGGCGAGCCGTCATGACGGCCTCCTCGAACACGGCGCCGCACGCGCCGACCCCCCACGCCCTCACCAGCCCCGCACCCCGGCCGGGCTGGGCCCGGGCGACACGCCTTAGTCAAGGAGGCGTTCACCATGTCGGGCGAACACCACACCATCGAACTCCCTAGCAGCCCACTCCCCAACACACTCCCCGGCGACGCGCTCACCACCGGCACGGCCACGACGGCACCGCCGCACGGCCTGCCCACGATCGACGAACCGCCCCCGCAGCTGCTGGGCGAGCTGACGCTGCCCGCCGAACGGGAGTCCGTGCCGCGGGCGCGGCGGTTCAGCCGGTCCGTCACGGCCGCCTCCGGCATCGCGCACATCCGCGACGACGCCGAGGTCCTGGTCTCCGAGCTGGTCACCAACGCCGTCCGGCACGCGACGGGCTCCACGCTCCGGCTGCGGCTGCTGCGCGCCGGCACCCGGCTCCGCGTCGAGGTGCACGACCAGGGCGGCGGCGTCCCCCGGCCGCGCCAGGTCGACCTCATGGAGGAGACGGGACGGGGCTGGTTCCTCGTCGCGGTCATGGCCGACGGGCACGGCACCGAGCACACCCCGGCCGGAAAGTCGGTGTGGTGCGAAGTGCGCGCCTGGCCGCGGGACGAGTACCCCGGGCACTGAGCACCCCCCTTTCGCAGACCCCCGGTTCGGCGAATGGAAGTGCCATGCCCGAATACGCGCCTGCTGACCGCCGTCCCCCGCGCTACCACCGGTCGGACGGGACCCCGGCCACCGCAGAGGAGGCCCAGCGGCTGCTGCTGGACGTGCGGGGGCGCCTGCTCGCGCAGGACGTCATCCGCGTCGGCGCCGCCGTCGTGGTCGTCTCGACCTGGTTCACCGTCGTCGACCTCGGCATCGCCGCGAACGGCCGGCCGCTGCTGTGGCAGACGCTCGTGTCCGACCACGCGATGCACGCCGACATCGGGCAGTACACGTCCCGGGAGCAGGCGGCGCGCGGCCACGCGGAGGCCGTCGCCATGATCTCCGGCCGGCTGCGCGGGCTGGTCGCCCGCGCGGCCATGGACGAGGTACGCCCCCAAGCGAGGACATGACCCCGCGAGGAGATGATCCGTGAGGACCTGACCTCGTGAGGACCTGACCCCGCACCGACGCGAGCACGACGACCCCGCTCTCCGTCCCCGCATCCCCCCACGACACGGGCCGGCGCACCCGGCCCGTCCCCGGCATGAGGTTGTGATCAGATGGCCTCGAAGACACCCCGCGACGGCGTCCCCGGCGGCAGGCCCCGCCGGCGGCGCCCGATCCGCCTGCGGATCACGGCGCTGCTGCTGGTGCCGCTGGTGTCGCTCATCACCCTGTGGGCGTTCGCCGCGAACATCACGCTCGGCGACGCCTTCGACAAGTACGACTTCTCGACGACGTACGAGAAGATGGGCCTGCCCGGCCTCTACCTGGTGAACCAGCTCCAGGCCGAGCGGTCGCTCAGCGTCGCCGCGCTCGTCTCCCGCGACGCCGGGGCCAAACAGAAGCTCGGCGCGCAGCGCGCCCGGGTCAGCGCGGTCGAGAAGTCCTTCCGCGGGACGGCGCTGTCGGCCGACGCGCAGGACGCGGCGCAGCCCGAGACGAAGAAGCGCCTCGCCGAGGCGATCAAGGCGCTGGACGGGCTGCCGCGGCTGCGCGGCGAGGTCGACTCCGGCAAGACCGCGCCGCTCGACGTCATCAACTCCTACAGCACGATGCTCGACCAGGTCATCAAGGTCTTCGACGGCCTGGTGACGGTCAACGACGTCGCGATCCTCACCCAGGGCCGCGCGCTGATCGGCATCGGCAACGCCCGCGCCTACATGCTGCGCCAGGACTCGCTCGTCACCGCCGCGATGGCGCGCAACGGCCGGCTCACCCGGGCCGAGCACACCGCGTTCGTCCAGTGGGCGGCGGAGGGCCGGCGCGAGTTCGAGGCCGGCCTCGCCGACCTCGACGAGCAGATCCGCGCGCCTTTGAGCGCGCTCGCCGCGTCCGAGCAGTTCCAGCGGTACCGGGCCGCCGAGACCGCGATCGTGGACGCGCGCGGCGACCGGCTGCCGCCCGAGGCGGCCGACTGGCAGGCCACCACCCAGCTGCTGTCGCAGGCGTGGGGCCAGCGGGTCCAGCAGGCGAGCCTCGCGCTGAACGAGCTGGCGAAGCCGATCGGCGAGCGGATCGTGATGCGGCTCGTCCTCGCCGGCGGGTTCGGGCTGCTCGCGGTCATCGCCTCGATCGTGCTGTCGCTGCTCGCCGCCCGCAGCCTGTCCCGCGAGCTGCGCGGGCTGCAGCGCGCCGCGCTGGACCTCGCCGAGGACCGGCTGCCCGGCGTCGTCGCCCGGCTCCGGCGCGGCGAGGAGGTCGACGTGGACGCCGAGGCGCCGCCGCTCGTCATCGGCAAGACCAAGGAGGTCGCGCGGGTCGGCGACGCGTTCACCAAGGTGCAGCGCACCGCGATCGACACCGCCGTCCGCGAGTCGTACCTGCGGCAGGGCATCAGCCGCGTGTTCCTCAACGTCGCCTGGCGCAGCCAGTCGCTGCTGCACCGCCAGCTCCGGATGCTGGACGAGATGGAGCGCGGCGCGTCCGACCCGAAGGCCCTGGAGGACCTGTTCCGGCTCGACCACCTCACCACCCGCATGCGCCGGCACGCCGAGGGCCTGGTCATCCTGTCCGGGACGACCCCGGGCCGCGGCTGGAGCCGGCCGGTGCACGTCGAGGACGTGCTCCGCGCCGCCGTCGCCGAGGTCGAGGACTACACCCGCGTCGAGGTCGTGGTCGTCTCCGGGCGGGCCGCGCTGATCGGCGAGGCCGTCGCCGACATCATCCACCTGCTCGCCGAGCTGATCGAGAACGCCACCGTGTTCTCGCCCGCGCCGACCGAGGTGCTGGTGCGCGGCGAGATGGGCGCCAACGGGTTCGCCGTCGACGTCATCGACCGCGGCATCGGCCTCGACCAGTCCGAACTGGACGCGCTGAACCTGCGGCTGTCGCGGCCGCCGGAGTTCGACCTGGCCGTCACCGACCGGCTCGGGCTGTTCGTCGTCGCCCGGCTCGCCGGACGGCACGGCATCAGGGTCGCGCTCCAGCCGTCGCTGTACGGGGGCGTCAGCGCGGTCGTGCTGATCCCGCGCGAGCTGATCGTGGACGTCGACCAGCCGGAGGACGAGGACGGGCAGGCCGCCGGGCCCGGCGGCGACGTCCCGGTCGCCGGGGGAGCCGGGCGGAACGGGCACGCTTCGCTGAACGGGTCGACGCGGCAGTGGCCCACGCCGCCCGGGTCGTCGTCCACGGCGATGCTGAACGCGCCGGTGTACGACGCGCCGCCCGCTCCGCCGCCCGTCCAGGAGACCCCGCCGCCCTATGACCCGGCGCCCGCCTATGAGGCGCCCCAGTACGACCCGGCGCCGACCTACGAGAGCACGGCGCCCGACGCCCCGGCGTCCCCGGAGGACGGGCCGGAGCCCGGCGCGACGGTGGGGTTCAACGCCTACGACGGAACCGAGACCCCGACGTCGTACGGCACCCCACCGTCGTACGGGGCGCGGCCCGGGCCGCCGCCCGCGTTCGACGCGACGCGGCCGTTCCAGGCCGCGGGCCCGCGCATCCCCGCCTACGGCCACGACCCCTACGCCGACGCCGGCCGCTACGAGGCGCCCGCGTCGTTCGGGGACGCGCAGGTGCAGGCGGGCGGCGGGCGCGCCCCGCTGCCGCGCCGCGTGCGGGGCGGCAACCTGGCGCCGCAGCTGCGCGACCAGGACGGCTTCGACGAGCCGCCCGCCGTGCCGCCCGAGGACGCGGTCGCGGCCTGGGAGGAGCGCTCGGCGGAGGCGTCGCGGGACCTGTTCGCCTCCCTGCAGGCCGGCTGGCTGCGGGGCAGGGACGAGGACGAAGGACCGGCCGACGGCATGGAGGGAAGATCATGACCCAGCAGGGAGTCGCCGCCGAGCTCAACTTCCTCCTCGACGACCTCGTCGACCGGGTTCCGCAGATCCGCAAGGTCGTGGTGCTGTCCCGGGACGGGCTCGTGATGGGCAAGTCGCGCGGCGTCGGCCGCGAGGACGGCGAGTACCTCGCGGCGCTGGCCGCCGGGTTCCACAGCCTCGCGATCGGCGCGAAGCCGCAGCTGGAGTCCGGCGAGATCCGGCAGACGCTCATCGAGATGGACCAGGGCCTGTTCTTCGTGGTGCCCGCCGGGGCCAACAGCTGCCTGGCGCTGCTCAGCGAGGTCGGCGCGAACGCGGGCCTCGTCGCCTACGAGATGACGATGCTGGTCAAGCGCGTCGGGCGGCAGCTGTCCACCGGACTCAGGCAGGGCGCCGCCGGACCCGGACCCAGGTGACCCGCCATGGACCCCAGTGACGTGCCCGGAGCTCCCCGGGGTCCCGGGCGGGAATGGGGCCGCGAGCGGTGGCTCGACGCCGCCGCCGGGCCCATCGTCCGCCCCTACGCGGTGACGCGCGGCCGGACCCGGCCGACCGGCGAGCCGCTCGACATCGTGGCGATCCTCGTCGCGACCGGGCGGCGGCCGGCCGATCCGGGCCGGCTGTCGCGCCAGCAGCGCCGGCTGCTGGCGCTGTGCCGCCGCCCGCACGCCCTCGCCGACCTCGCCTCGGACCTGAACCTGCCGCTCGGCGTGATCCGGGTGCTGGCCGGCGACCTGATCGACTCGGGCCTCGTGGACGTCCAGCGGTGGTCCACGCCGTCCTCGCCGACCGGGCAGCCGGCGGCGGTCCCCCCGCACACCGACCAGAACCTGCTCAGGATGGTGCTCGATGAACTCCGTGCACTCTGATTCACCGCCCCCCGCCGCCGCCGAGCCCGCCGACGACCGGGAGGACGGCCCGCGCGTCGCGCTGAAGATCCTCGTCGCCGGCGGGTTCGGCGTCGGGAAGACGACGCTGGTGGGCGCGGTCAGCGAGATCCGGCCGCTGCGCACCGAGGAGGCGCTGACCGACGCGAGCGTCGGCGTCGACGACCTCGACGGCGTCGCCGCCAAGACCACCACGACGGTGGCGATGGACTTCGGCCGCATCACGCTGCGCGACGGCGTCGCGATCTACCTGTTCGGGACGCCGGGCCAGGAGCGGTTCTGGTTCATGTGGAACGAGCTGTCGCGGGGCGCGCTCGGCGCGGTCGTGCTCGCCGACACGCGGCGGCTGACGGCGAGCTTCGCCTCGATCGACTACTTCGAGCGGAAGGGCACCCCGTTCGTCGTCGCGGTGAACTGCTTCGACGACGCCGACCGGTACGACCCGGCGGAGATCCAGACGGCGCTGGACATCGACCCGCACGTGCCCGTCCTGCTGTGCGACGCGCGCCGGACGGTGTCGGCGAAGCAGGTGCTGGTGTCGCTGGTCGAGCACGCGCTGCGGCTCGCCGGCGGGGCGAGCCCCCGCCGGACCGGCTGATCCGCCGCTACTCCTCCTCGAGGGCGGGCGGGCCCATGACGATCTCGTCCACCCCGACGTCGTGGCCGTCCGCGCACCGGACCTGCGCCGTGACGCGCTCGCCGCAGCGGGCATGCGTCAGCATGACCTGGCGCCCCTCCTCGTGGGGCAGGTAGGTCTCGCCCCACTCCATGAGGCTGACGAGGGTGGGCGCGAGGTCCAGGCCCATCTTCGTCAGGTGGTACTCGTAGCGCGTGCGCTGGCCGGGCTCCTGGTACGGCTCCCGGGTGAGCAGCCCCGCCTTGACGAGGTGGCGCAGGCGGGCGGTGACGGCGGACTCGGTCATGCCGAGGTTGCGCACGAAGTCGCCGAAACGATTGGTCCCGAAGAACGCCTCGCTGAGCACCAGCACCGCCGACGGCGGGCCGAGCGCGGCGAGGGTCCGGGCGACCGGGCAGTTCTGCATGGACCACGCGTCGCGGTCGGCGAAGTGCCCCTCAAGTGCGATTGTCACGCCTCCACTATAAACCTGCTGACTTTGCTTGACCAAAGTCAGGTCGGGCGCTAGCGTCCCTGACTATGGTGGAACAAAGTCAGGTACGCACCGGCCCCGTCCTCGCGGTGCTCTCCGTCGCCTCCTTCATGGCGGGCCTCGACCTGTTCATCGTCAACGTGGCCTTCGACGACATCGGCCGCGACTTCGCCGGCACCCCGATGGCCGACCTGTCCTGGGTGCTCAACGGCTACGCGATCGTGTTCGCCGCACTGCTCGTCCCGCTCGGCCGGCTCGCCGACCGGTACGGGCGCAAGGCCGGGCTCGTCCTCGGCCTGACCGTCTTCACCGTCGCCTCCCAGGCGTGCGCCGCCGCGCCCGACCTGTGGTGGCTCGTCGGCTTCCGCGTGCTGCAGGCCGCCGGGGCCGCCGCGCTCATCCCCACCAGCCTCGGCCTGCTGCTGTCGGCCTTCCCCGCGGCCAGGCGCGGCGGCGCGGTGCGGATCTGGTCCGCCGCGTCCGCGCTCGCCGCCGCGGCCGGCCCCGCCGTCGGCGGTGTCCTGGTGGACGTCTCCTGGCGCTGGGTGTTCGAGGTCAACGTTCCCATCGGGATCGCCGCGGTGCTGCTCGCGGTGCGGCTCGTCCCCGACTCCCGCGAGGGCGCCACCGCCCGCGTCCCCGACCTGCCCGGCACGGCGGTGCTGACCGCCGCGATCGCGCTGCTCGCGCTCGGCCTGGTGAAGATCAACGACTGGCCCGCCGAGCACACCGTCCTCGTCGTGGGCGCCGCCCTGCTCGGCCTGGCCTGGTTCTGGCTGCGCTCGCTGCGGCACCCCGCCCCGGTCATCGAGCCCGCGCTGCTCGCCGTCCGCACCTTCTTCTGGTCGAACGCCGCGGTCCTGCTGTTCACCGTCGCGTTCGCCG
Organism: Actinomadura sp. NPDC049382; assembly: GCF_040677125.1. Classification (NCBI taxonomy): domain Bacteria; kingdom Bacillati; phylum Actinomycetota; class Actinomycetes; order Streptosporangiales; family Thermomonosporaceae; genus Actinomadura; species Actinomadura sp. NPDC049382. The sequence goes on along the minus strand of NZ_JBFARO010000102.1, from coordinate 5,492 downwards.
CCAACCTCCTGCTCGGCGTGCTGTGGATGCAGCAGGTCTGGCACTACTCGCCCATCAGGACCGGGCTCGCCGTCGCGCCCGGCCCGCTGATGGTGCCCGTCATGGCGCTCGTCGCCGGCCGGCTGGCCGCCGCCCGCGTCCCCGTCGGTCTGATCACCGCCGCCGGGTGCATGCTGTGCGCGTTCGGCGTCGTCATGATCGCGATGAGCCTCGGCCCGGCACCGGCCTACGCCACCCAGCTGCTGCCGGGCTGGCTCATCGGCGGGACGGGCGTCGGCCTCGCCCTCCCCACCATCCTGTCGGCCGCCGCCGTGGAACTGCCGCCGCACCGCTACGCCACCGGCAGCGCCGTGGTGAACATGAGCCGCCAGATCGGCACCGTCCTCGGCGTGAGCCTCGCCGTCGCCGCCCTCGGCACCCCGCGAGGCTGGCCCGACGCCCACACCGCCTACACGAACGCCTGGCTGATGGTCGGCGGGTTCATGGTGATCGCAGCGATCGCCGCCCTTGGCATGACCCCGCGCCGCCCGCAGCCCTCCCCAACCGTCCCCGAGCCAGAGAAGGAAGTGGTCGCCGGCACCTAACCCCCGCCTTGCAGAGAACCGCAGAACCCGGGCATCGGACGAAGCCTTGACCCGGACCGAAAGGCCCGGTTCGCCCGACCGCCCGACACACAGCAGGCACCTCAATCCGGAGAGGTGCCTGCTGTATTCATTGTCCTGCCCTTGGCGGTCGGGCCTTGGAGGCCCTCCCTTCGGCGGGCAGAACGTGCGATTGCTGCATCGCTCCGGCTCGCCTTGCGGCTCGCTGCGCGATCAGGTTCTTGCTTCGCTCGAACCTGCCTTCGGTCGCAATCGCGACGGTCCCGGTCTGTGCGGGGTTGATGTGGTGGCCGGGGTTGTCGGTCAGGATTGCAGGGCGGACAGGACTACCAGGGCTAGGGTCGCCACTGCGAAGAGGCCGTGGCCCAGGACGACCGGGACGGGGAAGGCGCGCTCGGGCGGGGTGGCGGCCTGGGCGGAGCCGGGGGCGCCGGCGGTGCGGACGGACGGGGTGCGGGTCACCGACAGCCAGCGGAAGAACATCACGAAGCCGAGCAGTGCCACCGGCAGCAGCAGGCCGAAGGCCGTCCAGGCGAGGGCGGCCGCGTCGGCGAACAGGTAGATGATCCAGACCACCAGGCCGGCGGCGGCGAGCAGGAAGTGGCCGAAGATCACCGGGACGGGGAGGCGGGACGTGCCGCCGCGGACGCCGCCGCGGGCGATCCAGGTGCCCAGCATGTAGAAGCCGCCGAGGGCGGTGATCAGCCAGGTGACGAGTGCGGCGATGCTCATGGTCGTTCTCCTTGGTCGGCGGTGGGCCGGGATGTGCGGGCGAAGCCCTCGGACTGGGTCTGCTCGTCGGCGACGCGGACGCCGTAGCGGTAGGCGAGCCTGCCGCCCAGGACGCCGGACACGGCCAGGGCCGCCAGGGACACCGCCGACAGGGCGATCGGCCCCGGGGAGACGGGTCCGGTGACGTCCCCGTAGCGCCAGCCGAAGCCGCCCGCGTAGGCGGCGGTGACGGCGAGGTTGAGGGACATGTGGACGAGCGCGGTGCGGAAGGCGCGCGTCCCCGGCGGGACGGCGAGCAGGTCGAGGAACCCGGTCGCCGCGGCGGCGAGCGCCCCCGCGATGCCCAGCCCGATGAGCCACAGCGAGCCCCTGGCCAGGAAGTCCGGGTCGCCGACCAGGTGCGAGGCGGCGTCGAACACCAGGCTGCCCACCCACGCCCCGATCGGCACGGTCACGAGGGCCGGGTGCAGGGGGTGGCCGTAGCTCCCGGCGAGCGCGCTCACCGGGCGTTTCGACTGCCGCTGCGGATCGTCCATGACGACCTCCTATTTCACCAACAAGTATTGGTGTTATAGCAGGAGCGCGTCAACGGTGGCGAGGTCGGTGGGTATGTCATCTTGGTTTAGACCGATTTTTGGGTGTTAAGGTGATCGCCGGTTAGGGTGGTGGGGTGACTTCGGACTCCGCCGGGCTGGAGGCCGCCGCGATCCTCAGCGACGACCTGCGGCGCCGGATGTACGCGTTCATCCGCGCGGCGAGGGCGCCGGTGACCCGGGACGAGGCGGCGGCGAGCGTCGGCATCTCCCGGAAGCTGGCCGCCTTCCACCTCGACAAGCTCGTGGACGCCGGGCTGCTGTGCGCCCGCTACGCCAACCCGTCCGGCGTGCGGCGGGTGGGCCGGGCGCCCAAGGTGTACGAGCCGTCCGGGCTCGACGTGCGGGTCAGCATCCCGCAGCGCGAGCACGGGCTGCTCGCGGGCATCCTGCTGGACGCCGTGCGCGGGCAGGAGCCGGGGGAGAGCGGGCAGGACGCGGCGCTGCGGGCCGCCGGCGAGCGGGGCCGCGCGCTGGGCGAGGCGGAGCGCCGGCCCGTCCGCGGTGGGCGGCTCGGCACCGAGCGCGGTCTCACGCGCGCGCAGGAGGTCCTGGAGCGGCACGGGTTCGAGCCCGAGCGGGAGAGCCCGGAGCGGCTGCGGCTGCGCAACTGCCCGTTCCATCCCATGGCGGCGGACGATCCGGGCCTGGTGTGCGGGATGAACCACGCCTTTCTGTCCGGTGTGGTGGACGGCCTCGGCGCGTCCGGCGTCCAGGCCGCGCTCGCCCCGCAGGAGGGCTACTGCTGCGTCGAGTTCGGCCCGCGCGACGCGTAATCTGCCCGGTTCGTATCGGCTTGCGATTGATTCGGACGATAGATCTTGCTTCTCCCGGTTACGCCAGTCAGGAAGGTCTAACCGGAGGAGCGAGCGATGAGCCTGCCGTTGCACGAGAGCCGCGTTCTCGCGCTCATCGAGATGGGACTGTGCCGAGACGACCGGGAGCTCGCGGCCCGGTTCGCGATGTTCAACCGGTTGGCGGCGGGTGAACCGCCGCCCCGCCGGGAGGATCTCGAACCGAACCGGCGGCTGTGCTGGATCCTGACGGCGGTGCTCGTGGTGTCGGTCGCCGTGCTGGGCGCGATCACCGCCGCGGTGGCCGGTTAGCCCCCTTCGAGGGTCTTCAGCTCGGCGGTCAGCCGGTCGAGGATCGGCGCGAGGTCGCGCAGTTCCGCGAGGTGCACGCGGGTCAGCTCGGCCAGGACGCGCTCGGCGGCGCCGGTCAGCCGCACCCGCATCACCCGGTTGTCGTCCGGGTCGCGCTCGCGGACGACGAGGCCGCCGTGCTCGGCCCGGTTGATCAGCTCGACGGCGCTGTGGTGGCGCAGCAGCAGGTAGTCGGCGAGGTCCCCGATGGTGGGCGGGCGCGCGGCGGCGTGCCCCTTGACGGCGAGGAGCAGCTGGTGCTGGGCCGGCGTCAGCCCGGCGGCGCGCGCCGCCTCCTCGCTCCAGCGCAGATAGCGCCGCAGCCCGGTGCGGAAGGCGAGCAGCGCCGTGAACTCCTCCTGGCTGAGCTGCTGCACGCGTACCCCGTCCCTGGAGGTGAGAGTCCGGTCTGTGGTGCTCCGATGCTACTTCACCCTGCGTGTTCGGGACTCTGCGTGTTCGGGCCGGGCGGCGTCCGCCGCACTTCGGCCGAACCCGTGACGATCACCGTGGGGGGAAATAGAGTGCCCCTACCGAATTCCCGGGCTGCTCCGGTTCTGAGTGCAACGCCCGAATGGTCGACTCGCTGGAGGTTCGGGGGATGGGCATGGGGCGGACGCTCGCGGCGGTGCTGCTGGCCGCCGGGCTGCTCGCGGGCTGCGGGCGGGGCGCGGACGAGTCGCTGCTCGACAAGTCGACGCTGGTGGTCGGCGTCCGGCCGGACCTGCCGGGGCTCGGGCTGCGGCATCCCGACGGCGAGTTCGAGGGGTTCGACATCGACGTCGCCCGGTACGTCGGGCGGCGGCTGGGGAAGAAGATCGAGTTCACCCAGGTGCTGGCGTCCGAGCGGCTTCCGGCGCTGACGTCGGGCCGCGCCGACCTCGTCCTCGCGACGCTGTCGGTGACGCCCGAGCGCAAGACGCGGGTCGCGTTCGCGGGCCCGTACTACATGTCCTACCAGGACGTCCTCGTGCGGACGGACGAGCGCGGGGTCAAGGGCATCCGCGATCTGAGCGGGCGCCGGTTCTGCGCCGTCGAGGGCGCGGACCCGATCCTGCGGCTCCGCGCGCTGAGCGGGATGACGGCCCGGACCGTCCCCGCCAAGAGCTACGACGAGTGCATGCGCATGATCAAGGCGCGCACGGTGGACGCCATCACCACCAACGACGTGATCCTCGCCGGGCTCATCCGCCGCGAGGGCGGCGGCTTCCGGCTGGTGAACGCCCGGATCAGCGAGCAGAACACCGGCATCGGGATCCGCCAGGGCGACACCGACGGCTGCGAGGCGCTCAACCGGGTCATCACCCGGATGTACCAGGACGGCACGGCGGAGCGGCTGGCGGAGAAGTGGTTCGGCGGCACCGGCCTCGACCTGTCGATCATCGAGGTGCCGCAGTTCGAGGGCTGCGTCTAACCGGCTGCGTCTGACCGGCTGCGTCTGACCGGCGGGTCTAGCCGGCGGCGGCCAGGATGCCGTGCAGCCGCGCGGCGCGGCCGCCGGCGATGGCGCCCTCGCGGGCGCGGGTGGAGATCTTCCGCCGGAGGGCGGCGACGTCCGCGCGGCGGCGGTCGAGCGGGGAGTGGCGGCGCTCCAGCATGGCGTCGATCACGTTGGCCAGGTCGAGGCCGACGTCGTCGCGGACGTCGCCGGCCGCGACGCCCTGGTCCACCGACGCGCGCAGCCTGACCAGCGCCTCGTCGATGAGGAGGCCGGGCGGGACACGCTCCCGCGGCGGGCTGCCGGAGGGCGGCTCGGAGGGCGTTCCGGCCGGTGCGGCGGCCGGTGGCGAGGAGGGCGGCGGGGACGGGGTCTTCGTCGCGGGCGGGGAGGCGGCCTGCAGCGGGAGGAGGCGGCCGGTGGAGCCGTCCGGGCCGGCGAGCGCGTCGCCGATCCCGGCGACCAGGACGGCGGCGGCGACGGCCGTGGCGGCGGCGCCCGCGAGCGCCAGCCACGGGATCCGCGGGCCGCGCCGGGGGTGGCGGACCTCCTCCCGGCGCCAGCCGCCGGGGTCCGGCTCGGCGCTCATGCGGCGATGGTCGCGAGGACGCGGTTCAGCTCGTCCGCGAGGCCGGGGCTGAGCGCGTTCTCGCGCCGCCGGGTGGCGATCTTGGCGTGCAGCAGGGCGATCCGGCGGCCGACGTCCACGTCCCGGTCGGCGGTGAGGTCGTTCTCCAGGTTCGTGATCACGTTGGTGAGGTCGAGCGCGACGTCGGAGCGGATCTGGCCGGAGGCGTACCCGCGGCTGACGATCGGCCGCAGCCGGCCGAGCGCGCCGCGCACCCGCGTCCCGGACCGCTCGGCGGGCTCGGCGGCGGGCGGGCGCCGGGGCGCCGTGGTCCAGAAGCTCAACCTCTTCACCGGGCTCGTCCAGGGTCGGCTGCGCCGTGCTTGAGGCGCCGCACGCCCCGGCGGCGCCCGG
>NZ_JBFARO010000101.1:0-29523 GCF_040677125.1 Actinomadura sp. NPDC049382 | reverse complement strand
CGGCGGCGCTGCGGGGCTCAGCGGGCGTAGACCTCCAGTGTCCACTTCCCCGCCGGCTTCACGCTCTTCATCAGTTTTGCCAGCGCGGCGTCGCTGGTGGCGTGCACCTTGCCCGCCTCGGCGGGCAGCACGGCGATCTTGATTGCGTTCGTCCCGCCTTCGACGTCCTGATCCCAGGTGATGCCCGTGGATTCGGCGATCTCACAGTCCACGACCTTGGTCTGCCCGCCGGTCCGGACGACCGCGACCGCCGCGCCGTCCACGCACGTCACCCGTATTCGCATCAACTTGCCCGGCTCTTTGAGCGGGACCGTCCGGGGTCTGCCGTCGGCGCTACCGGTGACTCGCGCCAACCGCTTCAGCCCGGTCACCGCAAGTTGTTTCGGCTGTGTGGGCGGACGGGTTCCCATGTTGCAGGCGTCGGTGTTGCACTGGCCGCTGTAGACGCGCACGCTCCAGTTCCCCGACGTCGGCTCGTGGCTGCCCAGGTACCGGTCGATGCCGATCATTGAACTCAACGTGTTCGGGTTCTGTTCGCTGCTGTCCTTCAACGGGAGAGCCACGACCTCGATGGTGATCGGCACGCCCGGCGTGACCTTGGAGACCGAGGTGGAGTTGTCGTCGGGTGAGCCCTGGCTGCAGCCGCCGCTGCTGAAGGCACCGTTCTCCCGCTGCTGGTAGACCATGAAATCGCCGGAGCACCGGAGGGTGACGCCGATGAACGGCCCGGTCGGCGTGATGGTGAACCGTCCCTTGGCCCGAATTTTTGAGAAGCCGACCTCCTGCAGCGGCTGCATGCCGTCCCGCCCCGCAGACCTCGGGAAGTCCTGGTTGACGACGCCCGTCATCGTCGGTGCGAGCGCGTGCCGGTCGCGGGCGTTGCCGTCCTGCTGCTGGACGACCCCGAAGGCCGCCCCCGCCATCAGCACCACGCCGAAGGCCGCGGCGGCGGCGCGCAGCCGGTTGCCGCGCCGGACCCGGCGGCGGACGCCGTCCAGCAGATCCGGGGACGGAACGCCGCGAGCGCTCTCGGCCTCCATGACCTCGGTCAGGTCCTTCAGTTCGCGTGCCATCGCTCACTTCCCTCCCTGCGGTGCTGCGGCCAGGACGCCCGGATCGATCCGGAGCTTGGTGAGGGCCTTGCTGGTCTGGCTCTTCACCGTCCCGACCGAGCAGCCGAGCACCTCGGCGACCTGCGGCTCCGACAGGTCCTCGAAGAAGCGCAGCACCAGCGTGGCGCGCTGCCGGTCCGGGAGCCGGCCGAGCGCCGCCCACAAAACCGCCTTGTCCTCAGCGGCGCCGATGCCGTCCGCCGGATCGGGGCCGTCCGGGGGCCGTTCCGTGGGCCGCTCGCCGCGCCAGTGCCGCTTCGCCCACGACGCGTGCGTGTTGACCAAGATCCGGTAGACGTACGGATCGGGGTTGTCCTCGATCCGCCGCCACGAGCGCCACGCCTTGACCAGCGCCGTCTGCAGCAGATCCTCCGCCTGCGCCCAGTCGCGGCACAACAGATAGGCCGTTCTGAGCAGCCGCGGCGACCGCTCCGTCACATACGCCGCGTAGTCCGGGCGCTCCCGCATCCGACCTCCCAGTAGATCTCTCTCCGACATCTACCGGCTGGACCCCCGAAACGGTTGCCCGGCAAGGGAGTCTCTTCAACATCGAGGTGCCGGTTCTGCAACTACGCCATTCGACCGGCCCACCTACGCCAAGCGGGCCCTGGCCCTTCGTCCTTGCGGTCCTGCTTCGTTCAGGCCTTCAGTGCGGGATACCGCCGCTCAGGTCGCGGGCGCCCTTGCGCAGCAGATCACCCGCCACGTACGCGCCCAGATCCTCGCCCTTGTCCGGCGGCGCCCACTGAGCCTTTTTCAGCGTGCTGCGGTCTCGCGGAGTTGAAGGGTGTGGACGGCTTTGGCGAGGCGGCCGGCGCGGTGGGGGCAGCAGCGTAGCTTGCGCAGGATGCGCCATGATTTGAGCTGGGCGTTCGCGCGTTCGCCGGGTCCGCGGAGCTTGGCGTGTGCGCGGTTGGCGTCCCTTGTAGGGCGTGAGGATGTGCGCGCCGGCGCCCTGGTATGCCTTATCGGCCGGCACGAGCAGCTCGGTGGCCGCCAGGGCCCGGATGACGCCCCAGATCCTGGCCGCGGTCAGGTCGTGGACCGAGCCGCGCAGCGGTCCCGACACCCACAGCAGGGTCCCGTCCCGGTGCGGCGATGACCTGGAGGTTCATGCCGTGGCGGCGATGCTTTCCCGAGTAGTGGGGCCGGTCGGCGGCGACCCGGTCGATCGAGATCGAGGTGCCGTCCAGCACCAGGCGGGGCACCTACGGGGTGCACGACCCCTTGCTGTCGGCGACCCGCAGGCTCAGTGTCGTGCCGTAGTGCTGGCGCATGCTCTGGCCGACGGGCGGGTCCTGGGTGCAGACGGTACGTTCCAGGTGCGAGCTGTCGTCGTATCCCTCGGTCACGATGGGCTCGCTGCTGACGAGCGGGAAGCCGAGCCGCAGGGCGGCTTGCTTTGCGTCGGTGCCGGTCTTGCCGACGAAGTTGGGCACGACGGGCCAGGTGGTCACGCGGCCGTCGGGCGGGCAGGACACCTGCGGGGGCAGGAATCCCAACTCCACCTTCTTCCCCTGAGGGTCCTCGACCTGCGTGCAGACGACCCAGGTACCGGAGTAGGACTCGCCGTCGAACAGGTGACCGTCGGGCAGGGCCCTGAACGCCGTGGTGTAGGCGGGCCAGGAACGCTGCAACTCGCCGCTGACGGCGTCGAGCTTCTTTCCTTTGAAGGAGGGCAGGACAGGTGAGGGACGAGGCGATTTTGCGCCGCTCCCCGCGCTCCCTGCGGCGGAAGTGCTGTCGCCGCCCGAGCAGGCCGCCAGGCCGAGCACGGGCACCATCAGCAGACCAAGAGTTAAGGGTCGGATCCCCACCATGTGCCGCTCCCGAACATGATCAGACATGAACGCGGCGATCGTAACCGTCTCCCCCGCCGCCGGGCGGACTTTTCCGGCACTCGCACGGTAGATGCCCAGACCGCCCCGCTTCACGGTGCTGATGCTGCCATCGAGGTGCCGGAAGCGTCGGCTCCTACGTCGGCTCGCTGCTGCACCAGCTCCACCAGGTGAGTCGTACCTTTCACCCCGCCACCTCATGCGCAGTGGATGCCCTGAACCTTGCACACCGACACACCTGGAGCACTGATCAGCCACGGCAACATCGCACCCTGGCATGTGGTCTTTGACCAGAACCGCCCGACCTGGCTGATCGGCTGGGAGTACACCGGGCCAGTCGACCCCCTCGATGAGGTCGCCGTCACCGCCTTCTACTGCGTGCAACTCTTCGATGATGACGTCGCCGAAGAGATCGGGCTGCCACCCGCCGCCACCCGCGCGGAATGGTTCAAGGCTTTCCTTGACGGTTACGGGCTTCCCCGCCGTCAACGCACCGATCTGATCGACCGGATCCTGCACTTCCTGATCAAAGACAACGGCTGGTACTCACGAGTTCAGGGCTTCACCCAGCACAACACTCACACCGAGGGGCTGTGGACCCTCGCATGGCAGTCCCGGGCCGCACTATGGACCCTCGAACACCGCGAACTCCTCACCTGCACAGCCGCCCGTTGACCGCACCCGCCGGTCGGCGACCGGCTGGGAAACGACCACTCTCAACCTTTCCCTTCGCCAGGGCTGACGGCGAAGAATGACGTCAGGTGCCGCACCTCATCGTCTCGGTCCATATCCGGAGACCGGCCGGCTTTGGCGCCCTTGGTGACCATCACGTGCGGGTCGTCCGTGCGCTGGGCTCGGCGGTGGGTCAGGCAGCGCTGCAGGATCGTCCAGCTTGCCGGGTCAGTGGCACCGGGTGGGGCCGACGCCCGAGCCGGACCGTCCGATCATCTGCCGGTGTCGGCCTGCAGGATCCGCTGTTTGCCGCACCCGGGACGGGTCGCCTTGGCGGCCGTCTCGCTCCGTCGCCGCCAGCATCGGCAGCGCTCGAGGAACCCTGGACCGGATGAGCCGCGATCGAATAGGTTTTCGACCATGGTTCCGGGGCTACTGTGCGTACAGCACTGGCTGGACAAGGACGCTCAGCAGCGCCTAGCAGCGGATATCGACGCCGCGCCCTGGTCGTCGCAACTGCGGAGGCGTGTCCAGCACTACGGGCATCGTTACGACTATGGCAGTCGTGGCGTGGGCGGCGCTCCGGCCCCGCCACTCCCCGGCTGGGCGGTGGCGCTGGCCCGGCGGCTACATGAGGACGGCCACTTCGACCGACAGCCCGACCAGGTGATCGTGAACGAATACCTGCCTGGTCAGGGCATCAGCGCTCACATCGACCGCATTCCTTCCTTCGGCCCTGTCGTCGCCTCGGTCAGTCTGCTGTCGGCATGCGTTATGGAGTTCACTCACCCTCAGGACAAGACGCGCGTGCCAGTACGCCTCGAATCCGGCAGTTTGTGCGTGATGACAGGCCCCGCACGATTCACCTGGCGGCACGCCATCCCGGCGCGGAAGACCGACCCTGGCCCCAACCGGCGGGTGCCCCGCAGCCGACGTGTGTCCGTGACATTTCGAACGGTCCTGCAAGAGAACTCTAACGACGCTGACACGCTGACCTGCTCTGCAGGTTCACTCGGCATGGTTCTGCATTAGGACCTCGCGCGCCGCTTCTACGTTCCTGGCCCGCTACTCGCACGTCCCCTGTGATGTCCCTGGGCAGTAGCTGTGTATGGCGTTCGCGAAAGCCAGGACATGACCGCAGATGCCATGCCCCTACGATGATCCGATGAGCCAGGCCGCCCTTAAGCCGTACTGGAATACCAACGTCGCGCGTCACCCTGGCATCCTGCGTGCCGTCCCGGAGGGGTGCAGCGATGCGCTGGACGTTGGCTGTGGGGATGGTCTGCTCGCACGCAAGCTGGCCGGGCGGGCAAAACGCGTCACTGGCATCGACAGCTCGCCAAGGATGATCGCCAGCGCTCACGAGCTCGCCGCTGGTGACCCGGATCTCACGTTCATCGAGGGCGACTTCCTCTCCGTCGATCTCCCGGTCGAGGGCTACGACTTCATCTGCTCGGTATCCACGATCCATCACATGGACTTTGAGGCGGCCCTGACCCGCATGCGCGAGCTACTGCGTCCCGGTGGCACGCTGGTGGTGGTCGGCCTGGCCTGTGAGAGGACTCCGGCGGAGTGGGCAGCGATGATCGCGGCCGCCCCGGTCGTACGGACCATCAAGGTGCTGCGCCGTGCGCACGGCCCGGAAGGGATGCCGGTCGCCGACCCGCAGATGAGCTACGGGCAGGTGCGAGCCGCAGCGCGGCGACTGCTGCCCGGCGTGCGCTATCGCCGACACGTACTCCGCCGCTACTCGCTGACCTGGGAAAACACCCGACCGCTAACCAGGGTTAATTAGTCATGGCGGTCAGGTGCGTGGACGGGCCCGCTGGTGTGGGCATATGCCAGTCGCATGGCCGGACACGATGGTTTGTCCGCCGTGGGTGTAGTAGCGGGTGGTGGTGACAGTGCCGCCGCTGAGGCGGAGCTCCATTCCCGGCAGATACAGGACGGTGCCGGTGTTGTCGCGGCGGATGAGCCGGTTGCCCGTCGGCGTCGTAGACGAACGGATCGTCCGGTGGTCCGCCCTTCTCTGGAATGGTCGCGTCGAGACAGGCGCGGGTGAACGACCCGGGTGGTGAGCCCGGTGGCGGCAGCTCGGCCTCGAACCGCTCGACCGCGTCCAGGATTTTGTCGCGCATGGCATCCCAGGTGTTCGCTTCACCAGCGGTTCGCCACCTGCTGCGCGATCAGTTCGTCGTAGATCTCGCGCACGCCCGCCGATGCCTCCTGTGACAGCGGAGCGGCGTCGGCCGCGGCGGCGTTGTCGCGGACCTGGTCGGGCGTGCGGGCCCCGGGGATCACCACGGACACCCCGGGCTGGTCGATGATCCAGCGCATCGCGAACTGCGCCATCGTCATCCCGTCCGGAACCAGCGGCCGCAGGCGGCGCACCGCCTCCAAGCCCGTGCTGAAATCCACACCGGAGAAGGTCTCGCCGACGTCGAACGCCTCGCCATGCCGGTTGTAGGTGCGGTGGTCATCGGCGGCGAACGTCGTGTGCTCGTCATAGCGGCCCGACAGCAGGCCGCTCGCCAGCGGCACTCGCGCGATGACGCCGACTCCGGCCGCGCGCGCCGCCGGCAGGACCTCCTCCAGCGGGCCGAGCCGCAACATGTTGAGAATCAACTGGACGGTGGCCACGCCGGGGCGGGCGATGGCGGCCAGCGCCTCGGCCCGGGTCTCCACGCTCACTCCGTACGCGGCGATCCGGCCCTCCTCCACGAGCGTGTCCAGGGCGTCGAACACCGCGTCGTCCTGGTAGACGGCCGGAGGCGGGCAGTGCAGTTGCACCAGGTCGAGCCGTTCGACCTGGAGATTGGCGCGCGACCGGTCGGTCCAGGCACGCAAATTGTCCAGGGTGTAGATCGACGGGTGCTGCAGCATGACGCGCCGCCCCATCTTGGTCGCCACCGTGACGCCCTGGACGCCACCGCCGCGCAGGAACCGGCCGATCAGCTGCTCGCTGCGTCCGTCGCCGTACGCGTCGGCGGTGTCGATGAACGACACCCCGGCTTCCACCGCTGCGGACAGGACCGACAGCGCCTGGCGGTCGTCGACCGTCCCCCAGTCCGCGCCCAGTTGCCATGCGCCCAGGCCCACGACGCCGACCTTCCGACCGGCGCGCTGCAGCATTCGCTCTTCCACGGGTGTCCCCTCTGCTCCATCGGTCTGCCGCTCGGGACACGGTCGCTCCCGGCATCGACAGCGAATGTTATCGATAACACTTCGCCACGGTGCTCGGCGGGCAACAGGGGCAGGCGGAAGGGACGGGCAGGTCGGCCGCCGGAGCCGCCTGGCCCGGTCTGACCAGGCGGCTCGCGGGACGTGACGGAGCGGGCGCGGGCCTCTTCGCCTACCTCGGGGGCGAGGGCGGGCGGAGCTCCACCAGCCGGTCCTTCCAGAGGTTCTCGATCTCGCGGAGGCTTTCGAGACCGCCGGGAGTGTCCACGTTCAGGCCGAGGTCGCCCAGCGACGACCGGCCGTCCGCCTTCCGCAGCGTCTCGAAGGTATGGTCGCCGATCTCCGCCGAGCCGGCGGTGGCGTGGTTCGCGGTCAGCCGGGCCCTCTCGGCGCCTCCCGGGGTGATCGTCCTCTCCAGCCGGGCGGAGCGCGGCAGGCTCGGTACCAGTCCCGTCAGGTCGCGGAGGTCGCCGCCGGTCTTGGTGGCGATGACGTCCCCGATCACCAGGTGGTCCAGGCGGGTGGTCAGGAAGCAGCGGATCGCATCCTCCACCGAGTCCACGATCGGCTCGGCGTGGTTGTTGAAGGACGTGTTGAGCAGCACGGGCACGCCGGTCCGCCGCTCGAACGCGTCCAGCAGCCGCCAGTAGCGCTCGTTGACCTCCCGGTCCACCGCGTGGACCCGGGCCGTGCCGTCCACATGGGTGATCGCGGCCAGTTCCGACGCCCTCTCCGCGCGGACCGGGACGGTGAACACCATGAAGTCCGGCGCCGGGACGTCGGACGGGTACTCGAAGTAGTCCCGCAGGCGCTCGGCCTTCACCGACGGCGCGAACGGCCGGTAGGACTCCCGGTTCTTGACCATCAGGTTGATCCGGCGGTGGTTCTCCGCCGGGCGCGGGTCCGCCAGGATGCTGCGGTTGCCCAGGGCGCGCGGGCCGAACTCCGAACGGCCCTGGACCCAGCCGACGACCTTCCCGGCGGCCAGCAGTCCGGCCGTCTCCTCCGCCACGTCGGCGGAGCGCCGGAAGTCGAGCAGACCCCGCCATTCGGCCAGTCGCTCCTCGACCTCGGAGTCGCCGGGGATTCCCGGGCCCCAGAACACGTCCCGCACCCTCGCGTGCGGGAGCCGGCCGGCCGATTCCCGGTGGACCTTGAGGGCGGCTCCGAGCGCCGCCCCGGCGTCGTGCGCGGCCGGGTGGACGAAGACCTCCTGGAATCGCCCGCCCGTCAGCAGTTTCCCGTTGAGCGTGCAGTTCTGCCCGACTCCGCCGGCGATGGCGAGCCGCCGGTGGCCGGTGACCCACCGCCAGTGCTCGATCATGTGCAGGGCGAGGTCCTCGGTCGCCTGCTGGAGCGCGGCGGCGAAGTCCATGTGCCGCCGGGTCATCTTCTCGCCCTTGCGCCGGGGGACGATGCCCGCCCTGAGCGCGAGCAGCTTGAGCCGGTTGTGGTCCATGTCGAAATGGCCGTCGGAGCGGAGGTCGTAGAGCTCCTCGAAGAGCTTCCGGTAGGTCGCGGGGTCGCCGTACGGGGCGAGCCCCATGACCTTGTACTCGTCGAACAGCCGGTAGCCGAGGATCTCCGTGCCGGCCGTGTAGAGGTGCCCGATCGACCGGTCGATGTCCTTGGAGCCGAGGAGTTCGACCCGGTCCCCGTCGGCGCTGTAGAAGGACGTGGACACGCCTTCTCCCTGGCCGTCCATGACCATCACCAGCGCGTCGTCGTACCCCGACTGCGGATAGGCGGAGTAGGCGTGCGACTCGTGGTGCGGGACGAACGCGAGTTTCTCGTCCGGCAGGTCGTGGCCGAAGAGTTCGCGGATCCGCTCCTTGATCAGTTCTCGGCTCCATTTCACCTCCACTCCGGGATGCTGGGAGTAGAGCTGGAAAAGCACCTTGTCGACCCATTCCTCGGTGAAGAAGAACGCGACCTTGTCGACGTCCGCGATGGTGATGCCGGCCCTGGCCAGCACCGCGCGGACGGCGTCGCCGGGGAACCGGTTGGTGTGCTTGATGCGGCTGAGCCTTTCCTGCTCCACGGCGGCGACCACCCGGCCGTCGTGCAGCAGGACGGCGGACGCGTCATGGAAGAAGTACTCCGGCAGGCGGGGGATGAAGTCCTCGTCGGGCCGGGAGAAGAAGCAGTTGAGCCCCAGTACGTACATCGTCGGCCTCCTTCCTGGGCACCGCGGTCAGCTGTCCGTGGGGACCGCCGCAGAGGACCCCATGCTCGTGCCGTGCGCGTCCAGCGCCTCCACCTTGACAAAGCGGGGCAGCGGGTCGAGGCGTACGGCGGTGTCGAGCCCCTGCCACGCGGCCTCGGCCACCGGCTTGAGGGCGGCCGGCGCGTCTCCGCCGAGCACCCGCCAGCGGGCGACGCCCGTCGCCCCGTTCCAGCTCGCGTGCAGCGCCCCGTCCGGTCCCACGGAGACGGCGGGGGGCGCCGCCGGTTCGGCCGACCAGCGCGACCGGTAGACGCGGTAGCTGCTCCAGCCGGCCGGGAGGGTGGCGTCGAACAGCAGGCGCCCGCTCTTGGCGAACTCGGAGATCCGGCTGCTGGATCCCCAGCTCACGAGCGTGCCGCCGCCGGGCGTCCGCTGGCTTCCGCCCTCGTTCTCCACCGACTGGAGGACGGGGTGGGTGACCTGCCCGAGGAACGCGGCGGTCCGCCGCCGGGCGTCCACCCGGACGCGCACGACACGCGACTCCCAGCCCGGGGACCCCGCGACGCTCCCGTTGTCGAAGATGCGGTAGGTGCCGCGTCCCTCCGGCATGGCGTCGTGCTGCCAGTTGAACCGCACCCCGGCGCCGAGGCGGAACGAGCTGTGGCGTCCGCCGAGCCGCCAGAGCACCGCTCCGGTCTCCCGGTCCACCTTGTAGACGGTGGAGGTGGTGCGGCCGGAGACCAGCAGGTCGCCGTCATCGTCGACGGCCACGGAGTTGACGTGGAAGTAGTCGTAGGGAGCGCCGTGCGTCAGTTCCACGGGCATGTCGCTCTCGGTGATCGGGACGTGCTGGAGGCTGCTCCACCGCATGATGCGGCGGCCGGTGGCGACGTCGATCTCCTCGACGAGGCTGTCCACCGCCTGGCCGTCCTTGGGGCCGCCCACCGGCGTCAGGTCGTACGGCACCGTCCGGTAGCTGGTGACGAGGGCCGTGCCCTTCTCGGTGAGCGCGAACTCGTGGAGGTCGGGCGCGTAGTCGCCGTCGGGCCGGACGGTGGCGATGACGCGGTAGGAGGAGTCGGCGATGTAGCCGACGCCCTTCCCGATGCCGGTGTTGCTGCTCGTGCCCTGCCACCAGGTCAGCACGGGCTTGCCCCGGTACCGCTGGACGCGCAGGTCCGTGGCGAACTGACCGGCGGGGAGGGGGCGGAACCACACCACGCGCCCGCGGTCGTCGAGGATCTGGGGGCCGTGCACGGCGCCGGAGTCCCTGGCGGACTGCGGCGTGGCGAAGAGCAGCCCCGGGGAGGTTCCCGGCCGGTGGGTCACCACGGTGAACCTGGGCACCTCGCCGGTCTGCGCGGCGGGTGCGGCGGGCGCGAGGGCCGCCGCGGACGCCGCCCGCGAGGCGTGCGGCGGGAGGGCGGAGGCTGAGGCGGCGCAGAGGACGGCCGCCATGCCGACACCGCCCAGGGCGGTGGATCGGCGCAGGCTCAAAGAGAACACGCGTGCTTCCTTCCGGAGTGGACGGCGGGCCGTGGTCCGCGGCCGCTCAGCGCTTCGCTCCCTCGGCGGGAGCGCCGATCCACTGGGTGAGGCGCTCCCTGGCCACCTGGTCGGACTCCTGCGCGACGCTTCGCGGCGGCGCCTTGAACAGCCATGCCGACACCCACTCGTCCACGGCGACGTCGCCGCGGTCCATCGCGAGCTTGGCGATCCGCGCGGCGTCGATCACCACGCCGGCCGAGTTGGGCGAGTCCGGGACGGTCAGCTGCATCTCCAGGTCGATCCGCGCGCCGCCGAACCCGCTGCCCTCGCAGCGGATGAACGCCTTCTTGGTGTCGCCGAGGAAGGGGACGAAGTCGGACGGGCCGATGTGCACCCGGTCGGCGGGGAGATCGCCGTCGTAGGCGTCGGTCACGGCCCCGGTCTTGGACTGCTTCTTGGACGCGAGCCGCTCCCGCTCCAGCATGTTGTAGAAGTCCATGTTGCCGCCGACGTTGAGCTGGTAGGTGCGCTCCAGCGCGATGCCCCGGTCGGAGAACGCCCGCACCAGCGCGCGGTGCAGGTAGGTGGCGCCGAGCTGCGACTTGATGTCGTCGCCGATGAGCGGGAGGCCCGCGTCGCGGAAACGCCGGCGCCACTCGCCGGTGGAGGCGATGAAGGCCGGCACGTTGTTGACGAACGCCGTCCCGGCCTCCAGCGCGGCCGCGGCCCACCACTCGGTGGCGCGCTGGGAGCCGACCGGCAGGTAGTTGAGCAGCACGTCGACCCGGGCCGCCCGGATCTGCTCCACGATCTCGGCGGTGCGGTCCCCGGCGGTCTCGGGGGCGAGGCTCATCCGCTCCTGGTAGCGCGTCCCGGCGCCGTCCAGGGTCGGGGCGCGCAGCACCTCCACGTCGTCGCCGATCGGGAGGAGGTCGCCCTGCGGGATGCCGATGTCGAGGTTCTGGCCCGCGGCCCTGGCCGACCACAGGTCCTTCCCCACCTTCTCGGTGTCGACGTCCCAGGCGGCGACGGGCTCCACGGACCCCGCGCCGTAGGGGCCCACGTACGGGAACATCAGCCCGGAGGTCACTTCGGGATTGGCCCGGTAGAAGGCGGTGCCCTCGATCAGCGCACGCGCGCAGTTGCCGACGCCGATGATGCCGATACGAGTCCGAGGAGTGTCCATGTTCAGCCTTCCGCGATCGTTTCGATGAGGGTGCAGACCTGCTCGACCTCGTCGTCGTTCCAGGTCATGGGAGGGCAGGCTTCGGTACCGAGGCAGAGGGTCCCGGCGGCCGCGCGGTCGGTGCCCGGAAGGTCCGGTCGGTCGGTGCCCGGAAGGTCCGGTCCGCCGGGACCGCCGAACGCGGGGTGCCGGTGCAGCGGGAGTGCGCCCCAGCGGTGGGTGGGCACGCCGGCCGCGGCGAGCGCGTCCGCCATGCGGCGCGCCTCCCCGGGGTCCAGGCCGGGGGCGCCGAAGCGCACCTTGTGCCAGCCGGGTTCGGTGCCGTCCGGGGCGTGCTGGCGCCACAGGCCGAGCCCGTCCATCGTCTTGTGCAGCCGGTCGGTGACGTCCCGCGCCCGCGCGACGCGGGCGTCGAGGTCGTCCAGGCGGTGCGCGACCATCGCCATCGACAGCTCCGACGGCCGCCAGTTGTGCCCGCCGGGCCACCGCACGCCCGCGTTCGAGCGGTGCTCCCCGGCCGGCACGCCGTAGTCGCGCAGCTCGCGGAGGCGGTCCGCCAGCGCGGGGTCGGAGGTGGTGACCGCGCCGCCGTCCGGAGCGGTCACCATCTTGGCCGCGGAGAACGACCAGGCGTGGGTGCCGGACGCGCCGACGTGCCGGCCGCCGATCCGGGTGCCGAGCGCCTGGCAGGCGTCGGTGAGCACCGGCCCCCGGTCCAGGCCGTGCGGGACGCCGTGCAGGTCCACCGCGATGACCAGGTCGGCGTCCGCCGGCAGGTCCGGGCCGAGCGTGAGGGTGTCCGGCCGGACCTCCTGGAACAGGAGCGTCGCCCCGATGTGCCGGGCGCCGGTGGCCGTCCCCGCGAAGGTCAGCGACGGCAGCGCCACCCGGGTGCCGCGCCCGGCGCGCAGGGCGTGCAGCGCGGCGTGCAGCGCGGAGGTGCAGCTGTTGAACGCCACCGCGTGCGGGGCGCCGGTGAGGCCGGCCATGCGCCGTTCCACCTCGGCCGTCCAGGGACCGTCGGTCCAGACGCGGGAGCGGGCGACCTCGCCGAGGAGCTCCGTCTCGCGCTCGGTCGGCACGGTCGGCCAGCGGCGGCCGTGCAAATCCATCGAGGCCATTTCACCTACTTTCCATCGTCGGCACGGTGCGAATTCCGGATGAACGGGTGATGGCTGCATTTCGCACCGGGGAAGACCTCGTTCTCGCGGAGATCTCAATTTCCCTGCACCACCCTGAGTCTGCGGTACCGTGCAGCGATTGATAATCCCTTTGTGGTCGCGCTTACGCGCTACCCGGATGGGCATGCCTGACCGAGGTCGCCGCTGTCGCGCCGGACGGCCCGGACCGCGACGAGCACCACCGCGAGCCCGGCGAGGTTGGTCACGGCGATGGTCCCGTAGAGCAGGTCCTGGCTGTGGAAGCTCCGGGCCAGCAGGCCGCCGACACCGATGATCTGCGCCGCGTACACCGCGTTCAGCAGGAGCGCCGCGCGGCCCCGGCCGATCTGCTCCATCACCGTGATCGCCATGAGCACCATGCCGAAGCACAGGTAGGTGGGGCCCACCTCGTTGAGGTAGCGGGCGCATTCGGCGGCCATCCGCGAGTCGCCCGCCATCACCAGCCCGATCACGTCGCGGGCCGTCCAGACCACCAGCGCCACGGCGCCGTAGACGGCGGCCGCGATCCGCAGACCCGCGCCCATCGTGGCCGGGTTCAGCCCGCGCCGTCCGGCGCCGCGCTGCTGGTTCATCACGATGGCCGTCGCGGAGCCGAGCGCGATGGCCGGGATGACGACCAGGCTCTGCACGGTCGCGGCGGCGGCGAACCCGTTGCGGATCCGGGGATCGAACGGGCCCAGCACCCACATCATCGCCAGGTTGGTCGCGAACACCGCCACGTACGAGATCCCCACCGGCAGGCCCACCGACCGCAGCCCGCGCAGCACCTCCGGGCGCCAGCCGACCGGCCCCCGCAGCCCGGCGCGCCGCAGCAGCACGAGGCCCAGCACGCCGCCGGACAGCCCGGCCGCGGCCGTGGCCACCGGCACCGCCATCACGCCGAGCGCCACCGGATCGAAGCCGAGCACGGCCACCAGCGTGATCTCCACGACCGCGTTCGACAGCGTGATCAGCGCCGCGGCGCGGGCCCGGCCGGCGCCGCGCAGGCAGGACGCCGCGAGCACCGGGACGATCAGCGTCAGGTTGGCCGCGGCCATCCAGCGCAGGAACGACACGAACTCCGCGTCGGCTCCCGCGCCCACCTGGAGGAACCGGGCCAGCGCGGGCGCCGCGACGGCGATGACCGCGCCGAGCCCCGCCCCCGCGCCCGCCCACACCAGTCCCGCGCTGAACGCCGCGGCCGGCACGTCCGCCGTCCTCCCCGCGCCGTGCCGGAACGCCGTCGCCGCCTGGTTGCTCACGTCGAAGCTCATCTGGAGCGCGAGGAAGAGGAACGCCAGCGGCAGGTAGAGCGACCGGACGGTCAGGTCGGCGGCCTCCATCCGCGCGGACATGGCCAGCACGACGAACGGCACGATGACCCCCGCCGTCCCGGCGAGGGCCATCGGCAGCGCCAGCCGCAGCACCGCCCGCCGCAGTTCGCGCGGACCGGGCGCCGCCGGGGCGTGCGGCGCCTCAAGCACGGCGCAGCCGACCCTGGACGAGCCCGGTGAAGAGGTTGAGCTTCTGGATGTCGGCCGTGCCCTCCATGAACTCCACGCCGCGGGCGTCCCGCGCCAGCTTGTCCAGGAGCGGGTGCTCCAGGCGCGCGCCCGGCCCGAAGCAGGCGAGCGCCTCCAGCGCGGCGTCCTCGGCGAGCCGCGACGCGCGCGCCTTCGCGGCCGACGCGAGGTACCCGGCGGCGCGGTCGCCGGCGTCCACCGCGACGGCGGAACGCCAGACGAGCTGCCGGACCGCGGTGATGCGGCGCCCGATCCGGTCCTGCCGGTCGCGCTCGCCGGCGGTGAGCGCGCGCCGGCCGTCCCGGACGTACTCGTGCGCGGCGCGGGCGATGCCGAGCGCGAACGCGGCCACGCCCGGCCGCAGCCGGTTGAGTCCCTGGACGGCGGACCACATGCCGCGCTGGGTGGGCTTGAGGTGCCGGCCGAGCACCCTGCAGGGCGGCACGGGGACCTCGTCGAGGTCGACGGCGGCGATCTGGAGTCCGCGCAGCCCGACGGTGTCCAGCGGCTCGGCCCGGAAGCCCTTCGCGGACGTCTCCACGAGGACCGCGGTCACGCCGAGCGGCCCCGGGCGCGTGCGGGCGAAGACGATGCCGAGGTCGGCGCGCGCCGCGCCGCCGATGTAGCGCTTGGCGCCGGTGAGCAGGTACCCGCCCGCGCCGTCGGGGGCGAGCGCGGTCCGCATGGCGCCCGCGTCGGATCCGCGGTCGGGCTCGGTCAGCGCGGAGAACGTCCAGGTGGGGCGCTCCAGGATCCGGGAGTAGAACCATTCCTTCTGCTCGTCGTCGCCGAGCGACTCCATCAGCACGCCCGAGATCACCGGGCCCGGAGCGGCGAGCAGCACGCCCGCGTCGCCGACGGCGATCTCCTCGGCGAACACCACCCGCTCCAGGGTGCCGGTGCCGTAGAAGCGGTACCCGTCCACGACGATGGGATCGGGGTTGTACTCGGCGGGAACCGGCATCCGCGACAGGTAGGTGACGATGGGGACGTCCAGGTGGCGGCGGATGGCCTCCGGGTCGCGGTCGAGTTCCAGGGCCAGCGGCCGCAGGTCCCGCGCCCACTCGCGCGCCCGGCGCCGGATGGCGCTCGTCCGCTCGTCCAGCTCGATCATGCGTCCTCCCCGCCGTCCCGCGCCGGGCCGGTGTAGACGTCGGCGATCAGTTCGGAGATCCGGGCGGTCTGGCCCGGGCCGGCCGCCAGGAAGCTCGAGGCCCCCAGCAGGCGCAGCAGCATCCGGTCGGCGGCGGTGATCTGCTCGTGCAGGTGGGCGAGGGCGCTCGCGCCGAGCGGCTCCGGGCCAGGGGGCTGCGGGCCGGGGGGCCGCGGGCCGTCCAGCATCGCGCCGATCTCCAGGTGCTCGATCAGCGCGTCGGCGACCCGCCCCTTGACCATCTGCTGGTGGAGCAGTTTGGCGTCGCCGGCGCTGCGGCTCCCCAGGTACTCCAGGCAGGCGTCGAGGAGCCGTTCGGAGAGCCCCCACCGCAGCCAGGCCAGCCCGAGCACCCATCGCGGGTGCGTCTCCCCGCGCGCACTCCCCTCGCATCGCAGGGCGACGACGGTGCCGCCTTCCGGAACCTCCAGGGTGTGCAGAACGGTCTCCTTCTCGCGGTCGCGGGGAACGACGGCGCCTCCCGCCCACAGCGACGGGCATCCGTCCGCCAGCTCGGCGGGGACCACGGCGTGCCCGCTGGGGCCGCAGGGCAGCGCGTCCCCGAGGACCGCGCCGTGCAGCCGCGAGATCGCGGGCATGAGGCCCTCGGCGCGCGCGAGCCGCCGGATCTCCGCACCGTCGCGCAGAGAACCGCCGCCGTCGCGGGCCGCGGGCTCCCCCGCGGGGACGGTCGTCGTGGCCTTCATGACTCTCCCTCCACGTCGATCGTGGCGGCGCACAGGTACCCGAGCGCGCGGTCGTAGTCGGCGATGATCAGGCGGTGCGGGTCCCCGTCCGCCGCGAGGCCGGGGAGCACCTCGGCCAGCAGGGCCCAGGGTCCGGTGCACGGGCGTCCCGGAGGCGCGCGGAGGACGTCGGCGCCGGGCGGGACGTCCCGCACCGGGTGGATCCCGTGGCCGGTGATCAGCGTGGTCCGTGCCGCGCCGGGCGGTTGACGCTCCAGCAGCGCCTCGATCTCCGCGCGGACCCGGTCCGGCGGCACGCCGTTGAGGCGTGCGGCCGACGGCGCGCTCGCGGGCCCGTCGGGGCCGAGGAGCAGCGCCACGACGGCGTCCGCGGCGGGCGCGTCGTCGAGCCCGGCGGCCGTGTGCAGGAGGAGCCGCTGGTCGAGCATGACGACCAGGACGTTCTGGAACGCCGCCGCCCGGGTGTACTCGGCGGCCGCCTGGAGGCCGGTGAACGCCGCGGCGACGCCCTGGTCGGAGATGGTGAACGCCAGCGGGTCGCCCGGCAGGGCGTCGGCCAGGAAGCACGACGGCGAGCGGCGCGGCACCGAGTCCGGCCCGACGTTGACGACCAGGACCATGTCCATCGCCCCGGCGAACGGCGGCAGCGACGGCAGGACGTCCTGCACCATCCCGGTGAAGGTGTTGCGCGTCGCGCCGACGAGGACGCCGGGGTCGAAGGGCACGCCGTAGGGCAGGGCGAGGTCGGCCTGGAACTGGTCCAGCCGCGACTCGACGACGTCGGGCCGGAGCGGACCGCCCGGCCCGAACGTCCGGTTCACCAGGCCCGAGAGCCGCAGCGGCCGGCGCCCGGCCGGCGCGTCCCCGGCACCGGCCGGGCGCGGGGACGTGGCGAGGTACATCGCGCCTACTCCCCGGCCTGTTCCGCGGCCTGCTCCTCGACATAGGCGGCGAGCGTGCCGACCGTCTCGAAGTGGTGCTGCTCCAGGGTGCCGGTGTCGAACTCGATGCCGATCTCCTCCTCGATCGTCATGAGCAGCCCCAGCACGGTCGTGGAGTCGAGCCCGAGCTCGTCGAAGAGCCTGCTGTCCTCGCCGATGACGGCGGCGTCGATCTCCATCGCCTCGGCGAGCGAGTCGACGATCGTGGCGACCACCCGGCCGCGGGGCGCGTCCCCGCCGCCCGGCTCCGTCACGCCGGTGTCCAGGGTCGTGTTCTCGGTCACGGTGCTTCCACCTCTCTTGTCGTGCGCGTTCGGCGGGCGACGCTCACCGGGACGCCTCGGGCAGCGCCGACGGCTCGTGCAGCCGCTGCCGCGCCAGGAGGTCCTCCGGCAGGTCGCGTTCTCGGATGAGGAGGTCCCGGCCCTCGTGGACGAGCACCTCCGCGGGGTAGCCGTGGCTGAGGAAGTGCACCGGCGACGCCGTCGGGCCGTACGCCCCGGACCGGTGGACGCCGATCAGGTCCCCCGGGCGGACGGACGGCAGCGGCACCTTCCGGCCCAGCGTGTCGTTCGGCGTGCAGAGCGGGCCGGTGACGGTCCACTCCTCCGTCGCGGGCTCGTCGAGCCGGTTGAGCAGGGCCATCGGGAAGTTGCGCTTGACGAACGACCCGATCCCCACCGCCGCCATGTGGTGGTGGGTGCCGCCGTCCGCCACCGCGAAGCGCTCCCCCATCGACTCCTTGACGTAGCGGACCCCCGCCACGTAGGTGCCGGCCTCGGCGGTCAGGTACCGCCCCAGCTCCATGACCAGCCTGGTCTCCGGATGCCGGGCGGCGAACGCGTCGATCACCGGGTTGAGCCGGGCGGTCAGCGCCGCCGCGTCCAGGTCCGGCTCCCCGTCGAAGTAGCCGACGCCGAGGCCGCCGCCGACGTCGACCATGCGCAGCGGGAACCCGTGCCGCCGGGACAGGCGCTCCGCCAGGTCGAGGATCCGCGCGGTGTTCTCCACCACCACGTCCTCGCTGAGGATGCGCGTGCCCATGTAGACGTGCACGCCCATCAGGCGGACCGAGGGATGGCGCGCCGCCAGCCCCTCCTCGGCGAAGACCTGCTCCTCGTCGATGCCGAACTGGCGGGGCTTGCCCCCCATGGCGAGCCCGGACCGCTTGACCGCGAAGCTCGGGTTGACGCGCAGCGCGACCGGCGCGACCGCGCCGCGGGCGCGGGCCAGCCCGTCCACCAGCGCCAGCTCCGGGAGGGACTCGCACACGATGGCGTGGACGCCCTCGTCGAGGCACGCCTCCAGCTCGGCGCGGCTCTTGCCGGGCCCGAGGAAGATGATGTCCGCCGGGTCCACGCCCGCCCGCAGCGCCGTCCTCAGCTCGGTCAGCGAGGACACCTCCGCCCGCGCGCCGAGCGAGCGGAGCAGCGCGCAGATGGAGACGTTCGGGTTGGCCTTGAGCGAGAAGAAGATCTCCATGGCCGGGGACAGCCGGTCCCGCAGCCCGCGGTAGCGGTCCCGCAGCACGTCGCCGTCGTAGACGAAGAACGGGGTGCCGTACCGTTCCGCCAGCTCCGAGACCGGGATGCGCTGGACCTGGAATTCACTGGATTCGGTTGCCATCTTGAGTCCTCTCCGAGAGCGCGGCGAGCCGACGACCGATCTCGGTGTCCAGCACGGCCGTGCGGGCGGCCGAGTCCGCGACCACCACCCCGTACAGCCGTCCCTCGAACGTCGAGCCGGGGGCCGCCTCGGCGGGGGCGGCCGCGTTGACCGTCGCGTAGTTGTTGACGAGCAGCCCGATCCCGGCGGACGGGTCGAACAGCGCGTCCGCCAGCGCGGCCCGCACCTCGCCGAACGGGAGCCGGCGGCCGAGGCGGACCGGGTAGTGGCGGACCAGCGCCGTCCTCCCCGCGCCGATGAACGCCTCCTGGACGGATGCCAGGTAGGTCGACATGTTGTTGCGCGCGTTGATCTCCACGACGGGATACAGGCCGCCGTCGGGATCGACCATCGCGTCCACCCCCACGACCCCGTGGTAGCCGTCGCCCGCGAGGCACTCGCCCAGCCGCCGGGAGACGTCCTCCAGCTCGGCGGCCTGGGGCGGCGCGAGCCCCGCCGGGATCCGGTGGCCCTTGTGCACCCCGTTCTCCGTGAGGGCCTCCTTGACGAAGTCGAAGTGGACGCCGCCGCTCCGGGCCACGGTGAACTGGTAGTTGAGGTCGGCGGCCTTGGCGACCCACTCCTCGACGACGACCGCGACCCGGTCGTCGCCGGACCGCTCGCCGCGGCGCGCCATCATGCGGTGGAGCCGGTCGAGGCGGCGCTCGTCCCCGACCACCTCGATGCCCTTGCCGGAGACGCCGAAGGCGTCCTTGACGACGACGGCGCGGCCGGTTCGCAGCACGGCGCGGGCGGCGGTGAGCGCCGCCGCCAGCTCGGCCAGGGTCTCGCAGGTCCAGCCGCGCGCCTGGCGCAGCCCGAGCTGATCCGCGAGCCGGCGGCTGTAGATCTTGCTGTTGACCGCCTTGCAGACCGCCGCGGACGGCGCGGCCAGCGGGACGCCGGCCCGTGCGGACAGCCGTTCCTCCAGCTCGGACACCCCGTGCGGGAACAGGACCGCGCCCCGCTCGGCGAGGCGGCCGAGTTCGCCGAGCAGCCGCAGGTCCGCCAGGGCGTCCTCGGTGACGACACGCCGCGGGTCCTGTTCGGCCGCCACGAGCAGGTCCGGCAGACCGAACCCGAGTTCCTCCAGGTAGGCCAGGTAGTCGGGGTCGGGCGCGGCCTTCAGCACGACGTGGTCGCCCTTGCCCGCGAGCAGCACGGCGAACTCGTCCATGCGGTTGACGACGACGCCGCCGCTCCCGAACGGGAGCCTCGGCAGCCCCGCCTCGCCGCGGGCCCACTGGTCCTCGACCTCGAAGTTGCCGAGGAACACCAGCCCGGTGCGGGCGTCGCCGGCGACGGCCGCCTTCAGCCGGTCGCCGAAGCTCCGCGAAACCTTGCGCATGTTCATCCCTCAGTGCTCCAGGACCATCGCCGAGAACGTCGCGCCGAGCCCGACCGTGGCGAGCAGGTACCGGTCCCCCGGGGCCAGCCGGCCGAGGTCGCGCGCCGTCCGGTAGTTGATGAAGGGGTCGGCGCAGAAGCAGTGGCCGGTGACGGGGACGTTGTCGAGGAAGATGCGGTCGAGGGGGAACCCGAGCCGTCTGGCCACGCGCTCCCAGGAGATCCGGTTCACGTTGTGCGGGAACACCCACGCGACGTCGTCCAGGCCGAGCCCGGCGGTGTCCAGCGCGGCCAGCATCACCTCGGCGAGGGCCTCGGTGTAGACCTGCTGGAACTCGGCGGTCAGCTCGTCGGCCACCGCGTTGAAGCGGCCGTGCGTCCGCGCCGCGTACCCGAGCACCACGTCCCGCTCGTCGCGGGTCCCGACGAGCACGGCGGCGCCGCCCTCGCCGTTGATCGCGGTCCCCGGCACCGTCCTGGCCGCCTCGGTGTAGGTCTTCTCGCCGGTGAGGACCAGGGCCAGCGCGTCGGGGTCGCCGTCGGCGGCCAGCAGCCTGCCGCACAGGTCGACGGCGAGCAGCCCGGACGCGCAGGCGTGGTGGGTCAGCGCGAACGCCGTCGCGTGCTCCAGCCCGAGCGCGTCCCGCACGTCGTGCACCGGGTTCACCGGATAGGGGGCGACGACCGGCATGGTCCGCGCCTGGACGACGTAGCGGACGTGCTGCTCCCTGCCGCGCAGCGCGTCGAGCTTGTCGACCGTGGCCATCAGCAGGTCGGTCACCGTGCCGTCCGGCTCGCGGCAGATCTCGGCGAGGCCGAAGAACCGCCGGAAGACCTTGATCTCCGCGGGGGCCAGGCCGAGCTCCTCGCCGACCCGCTCGATGGGCACCCGGTGCGCCGGCAGGTAGGCGGCCACCGCCTCCAGCGAGGTCATCGGGCGTCTCCGGGCGAGCCGATCCGCGCCGCCAGCCCCTCGATGTGCGCGGCGAGCCCGTCGATCGTCGGGTGGTCCCACACGACCGTCGGCTCCAGGACGATGCCGGTGTGGTCCTCGAGGTCGCCGCAGAGGATCAGCGCGTAGACCGAGTCGAGGCCGTAGGCGGTCAGCCGGGCCGCCGGGTCGATGGAGCCGGGGTCGCGCTCGGCGTAGTGGGCCACCCGTTCCCGCAGCCAGTCGCGCAGGCCGGTGACCGGTGACGTCGGGCCGGGACTGTTCATCACTCTCTCCTTGGCGTCGGTGGATGGGGGGCGCCGGGCGGGCGGCGCCGTCACGATGGCCCGTGCCCGGGCAGCGGCCGGTTCGCCAGGCCGAACGTGCGCCGGTCGCGCTGCCGGGCGAAGACCTCCGCCGACAGCCGGCCCGCCTGGTGCTCGGGCGCCGGGCCGGGGTCGCGGCCGATCCGCTCGGCGATGCGCCGCAGCGCTGCCACGGCCCACGCGGGGTCGCGGAGGAACGGGTCGTCGCCGTCCCGGTTGTGGATCCAGATGTTCAGGCAGGCGATGGCCGCGAGGACGGCGGCGTACCGCGCCGCGAGCTGCAGGGCCTCGGGGCGGGCCGCCACGGTGAGGTCGCGGGGCGCGAGCGCCGCGCAGTCGTTGCGCAGGTCGTCGAACTCCGCGGCGAAGACCAGCGCGAGGCAGCGCAGCGCGGGGTCCAGGCCGGGGTCGTCGAGGGCGGTCGCCAGCGAGGTGCTGAACGTGTCGCGCCCGCCCGAGCCGATCGACAGCCGGTCGAACGGGAGCGGCGGCAGCGGCCCGTCCAGGCGGAACAGATCCGCGGGCGCCTCGGCCTCGCCTGGCCAGGCCCTGCGCGCCAGCCGGGGGAGCTGCGGCAGGACCGTGCCCAGGCAGGCGACGCGGGCGGCGTGCCCGAACCCGGCGGGCGCGAGGTCGCGCAGCAGCTTCTGGAAGATGCCGTACGCGCCGTCCCGGAGGTAGGACTGCGCCCCCAGAACCTGCCCGAGCCGGTTCATCGCGTCCATCAGGAGCGTGGCCACGAAGTACTTGGCCGAGGAGGCGTACAGGCTGGCCTCCCCCGGCAGCAGGTGCACCGAGCGCGCCACCGCCGTCGCCATGCAGTCGCAGACGAGCAGATCGGTGAACGCGTCGCCGATGATCCCGCTGATGTGCGGCATCGCGGCGGCGGGGCGGCCGTACAGGACGCGTTCGGCCGCGAACCGCGCGGCGGCGTCGAGACCGCCCTCCAGGACGCCCGCCGCCATCGCGGGCAGCGCGGTGCGGGTGAGCTGGAAGGACCGCAGCGCCGTCTCCATGCCGAGGCCGGGCCGGCCCAGCACGGCGTCGGCGGGGACCGGGCAGTCGTGGAACTCCAGGCCGCCGAGCTGCACCCCCCGCATCCCCGCGCTGTGGAAGCGCGGCAGATCGGTCAGGGCCCCCGGCGGCAGGTCCGCCTTCTCGACCAGCAGCTGGGAGTGGCTGCGGCTGCCGGGGTCGGCGGACGTGCGGGCGAACAGCACCATGGCCGCCGCGCGCCGCGCGTTGGTGACGACCTCCTTGCGCCCGTTGAGCCGCAGCCGCCCGTCCGGTCCGGGCAGCGCGGAGAACTCGGCGCGGGCGAAGTCGTTGCCGTGGGCGAGCTCGTGGTACACCGACGCGACCCGGCGGCCGGACAGCAGCAGGTCGGCCGCGCGGCGGCGCTGGGCGGGGTCCCCGGCCGTCCAGACGTTCACTCCGGCGATGAAGCTGCTCGCGCCGTACCCGAGGCCGAGGCACGGGTCGCGGCGGAAGACCGCCCGCATCACCTCGATCAGGCGGTCCAGGCGGGTCAGCCGCCCGCCGAGCTCCGCCGGCACGAACTCGGCGTTCAGACCGTACTCGTCCAGGGCCCGCTCCCCGTCGGCGAACATCTCCCCCGCCTCGTCCGCGGCGAGGACGGCGGCGTGGCCGAGGGGGTTGGCCGGGTCCCACGGGTCGCCGAGGCGCCGGTCCAGGTCGGCGGGGCCGGGGTGCGCGGCGGTTCCGGTCATCGGGCTCCCCCCAGCCGCGGGCCGACCGGGCGGCCGGCCGCGACGGCGTCGAGAAGCCGGTCGAACACCTCTTCCTCGGCCGGCCGGCCGAGGGGGCGCAGCGACCGCAGCACGAGCGCCAGGCACGCCTCCGGCCACAGCGGATCGTCGCCGCGTGCCCGGTTGTGCGTCCACAGGCGCAGGACGGCCGCGCCGGCCAGGCACAGCTCGTACCGCCGGGCCAGGGCGAAGTGCTCGGGCGGGACGTCGCGCGCGGCGGGCCGCACGAGCGCCAGCGCGCCGTGCAGGCGGTCGCAGCGGTTGGTGAGCTCATCGGCGAGTTCGGCCAGCCGTACCGGGGCCTCGCCCCGTGCCGCCATGGCGTGCAGCTCGACGGTCGTGGCGCGCAGGCCGCGGGTGAGGCTGCACCCGCCGCGGGAGAGCAGCGTGAGCCGGTCGAGCGCGGCGGCGGGCGGCGCCGACGACAGGTCGGCGGCCCGGCGCAGCTCGTCCTCGTGGGCCCCGCCCCGCCGGTGGCCGGCGGCCAGCAGCGGGAAGTGGTTGATCAGGGCGTGCTGGTTGACCAGGGTGCTGCCGTCGAAGATGCCGACCACCCGGTGGTCGCGTTCGAGCTTCTGGAACGCGCCGTGCTCGTGGACCCCGGTCAGGAAGGCGCGGGCGCCCAGGATCTCGCCGCAGGCCGCGAGCAGCGCGTCGACGCGGGCCGGGACGAACGACTTCACCGCGGCGGAGACCACGGCCATCTCCTCGGGCAGCGTGTGCACGAGCCGGGTCCCGAGGACGCTGACGGCCTCGGCCGTGAACAGGGCCGCGTAGCACTCGCCGAGCGTGCGCCGCACGTGCGGCAGCTCGATGAGCCGGTGCCCGTACAGGTCGCGCCGGGCGGCGAAGCCGGTCGCCAGCCGCAGCGCCTGGTCCGCCGCGCCGAGCGACAGCGCGGCGCAGACCGTCCGGGTCAGCTGCAGCGCCTTGAGGACCGTCTCCAGCCCGCCGCCCTCCGCACCGACCAGGGCGTCCGCGGGGACCGGGCAGTCGTCGAGGGCGAACCCGCTGATGTCGGCGCCGCGGATGCCGAGCGTGCGCACCTTCGGCAGGTGCCGGTAGCGGTCGGCGGGCAGCCGCCGCTTGTCCGCGAGCAGCAGGCTGAACCCGCGCTCCCCGCCCTCGGCGGACGTGCGGACGAGCAGGCAGAGCACCGAGCCGCGGGTGGCGTTGTTGATCAGCCATTTCTCGCCGCGGACGCGGTAGCCGGCGCCCTCCCGCGCCGCGGTCATCTCGCCCGCGAGCAGGTCGCTGCCGTGTCCGCGCTCGGTCAGCCCCCAGGACACCGGGACGCCGGCCATGATGTCCGCGCCGAGCGCCCGCGCCTGCTCCGGGGTGCCGGCGACCCACACGGACGCGCCGCCGAGGAACGACTTGGCGTGGCCGATCGCCACGGACAGGTCGCGCCGCGCCACCGACCGCACCGCCGCGAGCAGGTCGTCGTAGCGGGTCAGCGCACCGCCGTGCTCCGCCGGGACGTACAGCCGCGGCAGGCCGAGCCGGTCGAGGTCGCCGCAGATCCGCGCGGGGAACTCCTCGCGCCGGTCCAGCTCCGCGGACCCGGCGTAGGAGATCAGCGCGCCGGGGTCGGCGGGATCGCCCAGCGCGCGTTCGAACCCGTCCAGGTCCACCTCGCCGGCGTCGATGAGGAGGCCGGGCGCCGTCACCGGGCCCCCTCGACGAGCGCGCGCACCGCCGGGGACAGGTCCGCGTGGACGGCGTCGAGCCGCCCCTTCAGGAAGTCCTCGCGCATCAGCCGGCGCTGGATCTTGCCGCTCGTGGTCCGCGCGATCCCGCCCGGCCGGACGAGCACGACGCCCCGCGCGGGCACGCCGAAGTCCGCAGCGACCCGGTCCCGGATCGCGGCGACGATCTCCGCGAGGCCGGCGGGGTCGACGCCGCGGGCCCGGCACTCCCGGACGATCACGACCTGCTCGTCCGGCGCCGGCACCGAGAAGGCCGCGGCCACGCCGCGCGCGAGCGCCGGATGCGCGTCGCGCGTGGCGGCCTCCAGGTCCTGCGGGTACAGGTTGCGGCCGCGGACGATGATCAGCTCCTTGCATCGGCCGGTGACATAGAGCTCGCCCTCGTACAGGACGCCGAGGTCGCCGGTGCGCAGGAAGCCGCCCTCGCCGTCCGCGGCGACGGCGCCGAACACCTCCGCCGTCTCCTCGGGCCGCTCCCAGTAGCCGCGGGCGACGTTGCGGCCGCGGACCCAGATCTCGCCCACCCGCCCGTCCGGGAGGACCTCGCCGGACTCCGGGTCGCAGATCCGCGCCTCCACCGGTCCCGGCCTGCCGCAGCCGACCAGCGGCTGCGCGGCGGGGTCGCCGGCGGCCGGGACGAACTCGCCGCGTTCGAGCGCGGCGGGGTCCACCGGGCTGACCACGGGCGACCGGTAGGCGTTGCCCGAGACGACGAGCGTGGCCTCCGCCATCCCGTACCCGGGCAGCATGGCCGAGGGGCGCAGCCCGGCCGCCGCGAACCGCTCGGTGAACCGGCGGACGGTCGCGGCCCGGATCGGCTCGGCGCCGTTCACCGCCAGCCGCCACCGCGAGAGGTCGAGCCCGGCGAGCTCCTCGTCGGTGACCCGGTCGACGCACATGTCGTAGGCGAAGTTCGGGGCGGGCGAGGTGTCGACGTCGTGCCGGTCGATCAGCGCCAGCCAGGACGCGGGGCGCTTGAGGAAGGCCAGCGGCGGCATGAGCACGCTCCGGGTGCCGATCACGAGGGGGGTGAGCAGCGTCCCGATCAGCCCGAAGTCGTGGTACATGGGCAGCCAGCCGCCGACGGCCCGGTCGGGGTCGACGCCGGTGAGCCGCGCGAAGTTCCGGGCGTTGACGAGCAGGTTGGCGTGGTCGACCACGACGCCCTTCGGGGCGTCGGTCGAGCCCGAGGTGTACTGCAGCAGGGCCGGCGCCCGGGGGTCGGCGGGCGGCCTGCGCCACGCGTCCGCCCCGGGCAGGTCCTCGGAGTCGGGGCTGAGCAGGTCGAGCCCCTCCAGGTCCTGCTCCTTGGCCCAGGAGGAGACCAGGTCGCGGTCGGTGCCGTCGGCCAGGACCGCGGCGACCCGCGCGTCCCGCGCGATGGCGGCCAGCCGCCGCGCCTGCCGGCGGTACCCGTCGGGCGGCGGCGCCGACACCGGGATCATGCCCGCGTACATGCAGGCCAGGAAGGCGCGCGCGAACCCCGGCCCGGTCGGTTGCAGCACCAGCACCCGCTCGCCGGCGGCGAACCGGTCCTGCAGCAGCGCCGCCGCGCGCCGGGCGCCGGTGTCCAGTTCCGCGTACGTGAGGGTCTCCTCGGACCCGGAGCGGAGCGGGTCCGCGCTGTGGACCAGCGCGACCCGGTCCCCGTGCTCGTGCACTCTCGCGCTCATGAGGTCGACGAAGCTCGTGTGCTCGTGCATCCGCTGCCAGCCTCCATCGGGCGAAACGTTCGAGTGACGAGCGTGGCCCGGCGGCGGCGCGCCGAGGAAGCCACAAACGAGCGCGCCATGGATCTGCACGATCGGCATGCCCGAACAGGCACGCGGACGGCGGCGGCCCGGCGCTGAGCTGCCACGACGGTGCTCGCACGAAGGGGCATGGGCCGATGTCCTGCCCGAACGGGCAGTCCCGCGGCGGGCGGTGCGCGGTCTAGCGTGCGGAGCCATGAGGGCTGCGAGTCATGAGGGCGGAGCATGAGGCCCGGCATCGCCGAGCTGGTGGACATCGCGGCGCGGGCCGCGGTCGCGGCGGGGGAACCGCTCGCCGGCCGGTTCCGGGCGGGCGCCGACGCGGACCGCAAGCCGGGCGTCCATGCCCATGACCTGGTGACGCGCGCCGACGCCGAGACCGAGTCCGCCGTCCGGTCCATGCTGACCGCCGCGTGCCCGGGCTCCGTCGTCGTCGGCGAGGAGACCGGACGAGGCGGCGGCGACGGCGGCAGAGACGGCGGCGGGGACGGCGGCTCCCGCGCTCCCGGGGCGCCGGAGGTCCGCTGGATCGTGGATCCGATCGACGGCACGAACAACTTCGTCCGGGGCGTCCCGCTGTTCTGCGTGTCCATCGGGGTCCGGCTGGCCGACGGCACGGCGGGCGGATGCGTCTACGACCCCGTCCACGGGGAGTTGTTCACCGCGGTTCCCGGCGGCCTGCGGCTGAACGGCGGCCCGCCGCCCCCGGTGCGCGGGCCGGCAGACGTGCCGCTGGTGCTCACCGACGTCCCCCGGCCGGGCGTCCCGCCCGATCCCGGGGAGCTGGAGCTGTTCGCGTCGCTGGTGGAGGCCGCCGACGTACGGCGCATCGGCTCCTGCGCGCTGGCCCTGGCGTACGTCGCCTGCGGCCGCGCGGACGTGGCGGCGGTCGCCGACGCGTTCGTCTGGGACACCGCCGCCGGCACCGCCCTGGTCGCCGCCGCCGGAGGCGGGTTCGCCGCCGCGCCGGAGCCGCGCGCCGACCAGCCCGGCGGCATCACGGCGTGGGCGCCCGGCTCCGCCGCCCTCGGACGCAGGGTGGCGGCGGCCCTCGGCGCGGGAGAAGGGACGGACGGCTGATGCGCGACCACACGATGGTGTTCATCGGAGGGCTGCACCGCAGCGGGACCACGCTGCTGGCGTCCATCATGACCGGCCACCCCGAGATCAGCGGGTTCCACCGCACCGGGGCCCCGGAGGACGAGGGCCAGCACCTGCAGACCGTCTGCCCCATCGACGAGCACCACGGAGGGCCCGGGCGCTTCGCCCGCGCGGCGGAGGCGCACATGACCGAGAGCTCGCCGCTGGCGCTGCCGGGCCCGGCCCGCCGCCTGCGCCGGCAGTGGGAGCGCTACTGGGACCTGACACGCCCCGTCCTGCTGGAGAAGTCGCCGCCCAACCTCCTGCGCTTCCGCTTCCTGCAGGAGGTCTTCCCGGGCGCGAAGTTCATCCTGGTGATGCGGCACCCCGTGCCGGTCGGCCTGAGCACCCGCAAGTGGGCTCCGGCGCTCACGGTCCGGGACGTCCTGGAGCACTGGCTGCACGCCTACGACATCGCGTCCAAGGACGCGACGTTCCTGCGGGAGGTCATGACGGTCCGCTACGAGGACCTCACCTCCCGCCCGGAGGAGACCATGGCGGAGGTCGCGGCGTTCACGGGCGTCGGCCCGGGCTTCGACACCGGGCGCGTCGACCCGGAGGGGAACCGGCGCTACTTCGACCAGTGGCGGGGCCTCCTGTCGGCCGGCGGTCTCGAAGGCGAGATCGCGGGCCTGGAGGAGGGGTTCAACGCCTACGGATACAGCCTGTCCGCCGCCGACTCCGGGGAGCCGCGATGCCGTCCGTCCTGGTGATCCATGGGACCGGCGGCCCCCGCCGGTCCGCGGAGTCCCTCCGGCTGGAGTGGCGCACCTCGATGCAGGACGCCCTCGTCCTCGCGGGAGCGCCGGCCGGCCTCCTCGACGACCCCGGCGCCGTCGGCGTCGTCGGCCTCGACGGGCTCGGCGCGCCGGCGGGCCCGCCGTCCCCGACGCCCTGGGAGGAGGCGGTCCTGCGGAGCTGGCTGCGGTCGGCGGTGTTCGACGACGCGGCCGTGGGGCCGCCGCTGACCGCCCTCGGCCGGTCCCGCTACTTCGCCGGCCTGCCGCCGGAGGAACTCCTGGACACGGTGCGGACGATGACCGGGTACCTGCTCGCGGACGAGGGCGGCGAACGGGCGGTGCGCCTGGTCCGCGCGGCGCTCACGCCGGACGTCCGGGTGGTCGTCGGGTCCTCGCTCGGCTCCGTCCCGGCGTTCGACGCCGTGGCCGGTGAGCCCGGCCGCGCGCTCGTCACGGTCGGCTCACCGCTCGCCCTGCGCGACCGGCCGGACCTCCCCGGCGGGCCGCGGCGGCGGCGCCGCCCCATCGCCGCGCCCTGGCTCAACCTGGTGGACGCGGCGGACGCGCTCGCGGGCGGCGACGGGCTCGCGGGCCGCTACGGCGAGGCCGTCCGGGACGTCTTCCTCGACTGCGACCCCCGCCTGCGCGCACCGCGGCCCTACGCGGCCACCGCCGAGTTCGGTCAGGCGCTCTCCGAGGCCGCGGGCCTCGCCGCGGCGGGGACCGCGGCGGCGGGCTCGAACCGCCCGGCGAGCGGAACGAGCACCAGGACGAACGCGGCCGAGGCCAGGTAGCACACCCAGTAGCCGCTCACCGGCGCCACGGCGGCGGCCAGCCCGGTCCCGGCCACGGCTCCGGCGTAGTTGAAGACCCCGACCCGCGCAACGGCGACGCCCTGCCCGACCGGGTCGTGGCGGGCCGCCGCCGCGTACGCGCACGGGGCGACCGCGCACAGGCCGAACCCCGCCGCCGCGAAACCGGCGATGGCCGGCCACGGGCCCGGCGCCGCGGCCGCGGC
>NZ_JBFARO010000100.1:0-29634 GCF_040677125.1 Actinomadura sp. NPDC049382 | reverse complement strand
GCGGCGTTCGGGCTGGTGCGGAGGGCGTGGCGGCCGGGGCCGTCCCGGGTGGGCCGCCGGGCGTCGCGGGGGTGGGGGCGGGTGGGGTCGCGGCGCGGCGGGCCGCCGCCGGCGCCGGCGCCGCCCGACCACACGACGAGCCCGATGGCGAAGCCGCGCCGCCCGGCCGGGTACTGGTCGGCGGCCGCGTAGCGGGAGAGCTGGGCGCCCGCGTTGCCGAGGCCGAGCAGCAGCATGCCGGCGCACAGCCCGGCGATGTCGCCGCCGGCGACCGCGGCGGCGGCCAGGCAGGCGCCGGCGGCCGCGGCCGCGTAGCCGAGGACGAAGGCGGCGCGGCGGCCCAGCCGGCGGGTCAGCCGGGTCAGCAGCAGCGCGCCGATGCCCGTCCCGACGATGCCGGCGGTGCCGGGGACGCCGCCCCAGCCGGTGCCGAGCCGGTCGCCGGCGACGAGGGTGCCCGTCGCGCTCGCCACCGCCATGGACGCGTTCATCAGGGCGGTGCCTGAGCAGAGGGCCGCCATCGCTCCCGAGCGTTTCGCCATCCCTTAACGCTATGAAGGCCGATCTTCGGGGAGAATGGGCGATCACTGGTGATCTGCGCGTTTGACTTCTCGTTCGCGAGGAGTTTCGGCGGAAGGACTTTGCCCATGGACCGGGACCTGGACCAGACCGACTGGCGCATCCTCGCCGAGTTGCAGCGGGACGGGCGCCTGTCGTTCAACCGGCTGGCGGGGCTCGTCAACCTCTCCGCCCCGGCGGTCGCGGAGCGGGTGCGGCGGCTGGAGGAGGCCGGGGTGATCACCGGGTACGGGGCGCGGGTCGATCCGGCGCGGGTCGGGCAGCCGCTCACGGCGTTCGTGCAGATGCGCTGCGCCCTCGGCCGCTGCCTGCTGAAGACGACCGCCGCGGAGGACCTGCCGGAGGTCACCGAGGTGCACAAGCTGAGCGGCAGCTGGTGCTCGATGCTGAAGGTGCGGGTCGGGTCGATGGCGCATCTGGAGGGGCTGCTGGAGCGGCTCGGCGAGCACGGCGAGATGAACTCGCACATCGTGCTGTCGACCGCCTTCGAGGGGCGCGCCGTCGAGCCGCCGGTCCCGGGCGCCCGGACGGTCACCGCCTCCGAGGGCTGGACCCGGTAGCTCGTCCCGCGCGGACGCCGGAGAAATGGTTGAATCGTGCGCTATGTGGCACTCGTCACTGCGTTCCATGCCCTGGCGACGGAGGTATCCGGCCGGTGTCCCCGGTGAGCTCGACATCCCGGACGTCCCCGTCACACGGCTCCTCGACGATGCCGCGGACCGGTACCCGCGCAAGCCCGCCCTGATCTTCTTCGGCCGGCGGCTCAGCTACCGCGAGCTGCGCGAGGCGGCGGACCGGTTCGCCGACGGCCTGCACCGGCTCGGCGTGCAGCCCGGCGACCGGGTCGCGCTGATCCTGCCGAACTGCCCGCAGATGGTCATCGCGTTCTACGGGGTGCTGCGGCGCGGCGCCATCGCCGTCCAGCACAACCCGCTCTACACCGAGGAGGAGATGCTCCGGCAGCTCGCCGACTGCGGCGCGCGGGTCGCCGTCGTGCTGGACCGGTCCTTCGCGACGGTGCGGGCCGTGCGGTCCCGGCTGCGGCTCGACCACATCGTCGTGACGTCGCTCGTCGACTACCTGCCCGCGTCCCGGCGGCTCGCGCTGCGGCTGCCGCTGGTGCAGGCGCAGCGGCGCCGCGCGGCCATCACGGCGGACGTGCCGGACGATCCGGGCGTCGTCCCGTTCCGGGAGCTGCAGCGGCCGCCGCGGCGGCACGTGCGGCAGCTGCCGCTGGAACCGGCCCGGCACCTGGCGGCGATCCAGTACACCGGCGGGACGGAGGGCCGGCCGAAGGGCGCGATGCTGACGCACCGCAACCTCGTCGCGAACGCCTGCCAGCAGCACGCCTGGGACCTCGACGGGCGCCCCGGCGCGGACGTGACGCTGGCGGTGCTGCCGCTGTTCCACTCGTTCGGGCTGATGAGCTGCCTGGTCGCGCCGGTGATGACGGCGGGCGCGGTGGTGCTGCTGCCGCGCTACGACGGCGACCGGGTGGTGAGCGCGATCCGCAAGTACCGGCCGACGATCTTCCCGGGCGTGCCGACGCTGTACGAGCAGGTGCTCGACAGCCCCCGGTTCCGGCCGTCGGACCTGCGGTCGCTGCGCATCTTCATCTCCGGCGCGATGGGGCTCGCGCAGAGCACGATCGACCGGCTGGAGCGGACCGGCGCGCGGGGCCTGATCAACTGCTACGGGCTCACGGAGGCGTCCCCGGCCGTCACCGGCAACCCCCTCGACGGCACCGCCCGCAACCTGACGGTCGGGCTCCCGCTGCCGATGACCGACGCCGTCGTGGTCGCCGAGGACGAGCCGACGCGGGTGCTGCCGCCCGGCGAGCCCGGCGAGCTGGTCGTGCGCGGCCCGCAGGTGTTCGCCGGCTACTGGAACGCCCCGCTCGCGACCGCGCAGACCCTGTCGAAGGGGTGGCTGCGCACCGGTGACATCGCCGTGATGGACGAGGACGGTTTCATCACCATCCTGGAGCGCATGCGGGACATGATGAAGGTGAGCGGCTTCACCGTGTTCCCGACCGAGGTGGAGAAGGTGCTGCGCCGCCATCCCGCCGTCTACGACTGCGCCGTGGTCGGCGTGCCGGACGCCCGGCGCGGGGAGCGCATCATCGCGCACGTGGTGGAGCACCCCGCCTACCCTTTCTCGGCCGACGAACTGCGGCGGCACTGCAAGCGCTATCTGTCGCACTACAAAGTGCCGTCGGAGTTCCTGCCGCGTACGGAACTGCCCAGGAATCTGCTGGGAAAGGTCGTCCGGCAGCGGCTGCGGGACGAGTTCGCCGCCTCCGAACAAGGGCAGAGCGGTGCGGCGCAGAGTGGTTGACTGGGCGGGTGCAGACCGAGACCGTCCAGTCCGGGCTCTTCCCCCGGCTCGTTGAGATCGGGCGTGCTTCGGCCCCCGCCGCGCCATCGGACAGCGCTCCCCCGGAGACGTTGTACGACCGGCACGGCGTCCTCGTGGTCCGCGTCGGTGACATCGTGGTGAAGGCGCACCAGGCCGACCGCGAGCATGGCGCCCCGTTCTTGGAGCGGATCCGGCTGGCGGCCACGCTCCCTGGCCTTCTCCTAGGGCCGATGGGTGCGCCCCTAACCGTGGACGGCCGGACCGTCACGATCGCCGCGTACGGCGACCCGGTCGACCCGAGCCGGGAACTCCCCTGGGCGGAAGGGGCCCGGCTTCTGGCGGCGCTCCACGCGGAGAGCGTCCCGGCAGAAGCACCGTCTTGGGGGCGTCCCACCCGTGTGGCCCGCCTCGTCTCGCGGTTGGGCGAAGGCCCCGCCGAGGACGCGGTGAGGCGCGCATTCGCCACCCTCCCCGCCTGGATACGCGGCGAGGAGGACGAGCCCCCGGCGCGGACGGAGCGCCTCATCCACGGGGACTGGCACCTGGGCCAGATGGTCCGCGCGCGGGACGGTCACTGGCGGCTCATCGACATCGAAGACCTGGGCAGAGGCGACCCCGCATGGGATCTCGCCCGCCCTGCCGCGCTCTACGCCGCCGGCGTCCTTCACCCGGACGAATGGGAGCTGTTCCTAGGCGCGTATATGGCGGCCGGTGGCCCGGCAGTCCCCGCCCAGGACGACCCGTGGACGAGCCTGGACATACCCGCCCGAAGTCTTGCGATCCAGATTGCCGCCACGTGCGTCATATCGGCGGGGAGGGAAGATCGAGCCCTGGACGGGCCGGAGCAGGCGATGATCGACGCCTGCGTGAGAATGGCCGCGACGGGGGACGCGGCATGACGTGGCGCGAAACCTGCCCTACATTTAGCCTCTACCTGGGGATCCAGACCGGAAGGACGACAAGGCGATGCACTGCCCTAAGTGTCGTGGCGTGATGCGGACCTACACCCGCAGCGGCGTCCACATCGAGCAATGTGACAGCTGCCGGGGCATCTTCCTCGACTACGGCGAGCTGGAGGCCCTGAGCCAGATGGAGTCGCAGTACCGGGCGGCCCCGCCGCCGCCCGCCGCCGCGGCACCGGGGTGGGGCGCGCCGGCGGTGCACCACCATCACCACGGCGGGCACCACCGCCCCCACCACGGCAGCGTCTTCCACATGCTGTTCTCGACCTGACGCGTCACGTACGGCCCGCCCCTTCACGGAGGCGGGCCGTACGCGCGTCCACGGCCGGAGCCGGTCTACAGGCGCGGGTCTACAGGCGCGGGTCGACGGGCTCGGACTCCAGCGCCAGCACCGCGAAGACCGCCTGGTGGACGCGCCACAGCGGCTCCCCGGCGGCGAGCCGGGCGAGCGCCTCGGTGCCGAGCGCGTGCTCGCGCATCGCCAGCGACCGCTTCCGGCCGAGCGACCGGCGGCGCAGCCGGTCGAGGTTCGCCGGCTCGCGGTAGTCGGGCCCGTAGATGATCCGCAGGTACTCCGGCCCCCGGCACTTGACGCCGGGCTGGATCTTCGCGCCGTCCGGGACCGGGCCCAGCGGCTTGACGACCATTCCCTCGCCGCCGGAGGCGGTGAGCTTCTCCCACCATTCGGTGACGGCGGTCTCCGACTCCGGCGACTCCAGGTCCACGGTCACCGAGGCCGTCCGCTTGATGAGCCCGCTCGCGTCGCCTTCCGCGAGACGTTCCGCCACGGACATGTGCCATTCGTGGTCACGCGCGTCCGCCCAGGAGCGGCCTTCCCCCGCGAGAATCTGGAACGGCGCGAACTGTAGCCCGTCCAGGCCGTCCACCGTCCAGCAGTACCGCGCGTAGGCGTCCCTGAAACGGGACGCGTTGGCGGCGCGCCGGTCGATGTGCTCGCGGAGACCATCGAGGTCGAGCCCGCGTGCCTCCGCGCGCGCGAGAGCGTCGGCTGCCATCGGCAGGGCCGCGCGGGCCGCCGCACCGGTCGCCGCGTACTGCGTGCGGATGAGCTCCATGGCCTTCGCCGACCACGGCAGCAACTCGCCGTCGATGACGAGCCATCCGGTGTCCAGCTCGTCCCAGAGCCCGGCGGCGCCGATCGCGGCGCGCAGCCGGTCCAGCACCTCGGACGTGCGGGACGGGTCGCGGAAGAACGAGCGCCCGGTACGGGTGTAGACGGCGCCGGTCGTCCCGTCCGCCACGCCGAAGCGCTCGGCGGCCGCGGCGGCGTCGCGGCAGACGACGGCCACGGCGCGCGAGCCCATGTGCTTCTCCTCGCACACGGCCCGGGCGACGCCCTTGTCCCGGTAGGCGGCGAGGGCCTCGGCCGGGTGCTCCAGGTATCCGGGCAGCGCCGAGGTCTCGGCGGGCGCCATGGTGGGCGGCAGGTAGACGAGCCAGCGCGGGTCCACCGCGAACCGGCTCATCACCTCCAGCGCGGCCATCGCGTTCTCCTCGCGGACCGCGACGCGGCCCATGAGGCGGGTCTCCACCCCGCCGTTGCCGAGGACGTCGCCGATGTTCAGGACGTCGTTCTCCCGCGAACCGCCCGCGGCCGGGGCCTCCAGCGGACGCGTCGGCTCGTACCAGACCTGCCGGGCCGGAACCGACGCCAGCTCACGCTCCGGATAGCGCAGCGCGGTCAGCTTCCCGCCGAACACGGCACCGGTGTCCAGGCAGATGGTGTTGTTGACCCACTCCGCCTCGGGGACGGGCGTGTGCCCGTACACGACCATGGCCTTACCCCGGTAGTCGCGCGCCCACGGGTACCGGACGGGCAGCCCGTACTCGTCGGTCTCCCCTGTGGTGTCGCCGTAGAGCGCGAAGGAGCGGACCCGTCCGGACGCCCGTCCGTGGTAAGCCTCCTTGAGCCCGGCGTGGGCCACGACCAGGCGGCCGCCGTCCAGCATGTAGTGGCTGATGAGCCCGTCCATGAACTCCAGCGCGCCGTCGCGGAAGTCGTCGTCCTCGGCGGCGAACTGCTCCAGGGAGTTCTCCAGGCCGTGCGCCACCCGCACCTTGCGTCCGCGCAGGGCGCGGACGAGCTTCGCCTCGTGGTTGCCCGAGACGCACAGCGCGTCGCCGGCGGCGACCATGCCCATGACCAGGCGCAGCACGCCCGGCGAGTCGGGCCCGCGGTCGACGAGGTCGCCGACGAACACGGCGGTGCGCCCGCCGGGGTGGTTCGCGCCGACGGCCCGCCCCCGCGCGTCCCGCTCGACCTCGTAGCCGAGGCCGGTGAGGAGGTCCTCCAGCTCCGCGCGGCAGCCGTGCACGTCGCCGACGATGTCGAACGGGCCGGTCAGCTCCCGCCTGTCGTTCCACGCCTTCTCGCGGACGATCGTCACGGCGTCGATCTCCTCCGCGCCCGTCAGCACGTAGTACCGGCGGAACGCGCGGGCCAGGTCCCGCATGCCGCGCCGCAGCTCGCGGCGCTGGCGCGGGATCACATGCGGCGGCAGGTCCCGGTCGGGCCGCGTCGCGTTCCGCTCCGCGGCGAGGCTCTCCGGCACGTCCAGCACGATCGCGACCGACAGGACGTCGTGGTCCTTGGCGATCCGCAGCAGCGCCTCGCGGGCCCTGGTCTGCACGTTCGTCGCGTCCACCACGGTCAGCAGCCCGCGCCGCAGCCGCTTGGCCACGATGTAGTGGAGCAGGTCGAACGCGTCGCCGCTCGCGGACTGGTCGTTCTCGTCGTCCGACACGACGCCGCGGCAGAAGTCGGACGACACCACCTGCGTCGGGGCGAAGTGCTTGCGCGCGAAGTGGGACTTGCCGGCCCCGGTCACACCGACCAGCACGACGAGCCCCGCCTCCGGGACCTTGATCTCGGTCATCGGGTGAAGACCCCCATCTGGGTGGGCGCGCCGACCTCGGGGTCGTCGTCGCCGACGGGCACGTGGCGGACGCGGTAGCCGTGCGCGGCGGCGACCCGGTCCGCCCAGGCGCGGAACTCGGCCCGCGTCCATTCGAAGCGGTGGTCGGAGTGGCGCATCGCGCCCGGCGCGAGCCCCTCGTAGCGGACGTTGTACTCGGCGTTCGGGGTCGTGACGACGACCACGCGGGGCGCGGCGTGCCCGAACACCACCCGCTCGACGGCGCCGAGCCGGGGCGGGTCGACGTGCTCGATGACCTCCATGAGCACCGCCGCCTCGTAGCCGGCGAACCGCTCGTCGGCGTAGGTGAGCGCGCCCTGGAAGACGTCCAGGACGCGGCCGGCCCGGTCGCCGCGGTGCGGACGCGACCGGTCGTCCCAGCGCAGCCGCCGCCAGGCGTGGCTCAGCGCGCGGTGCGAGACGTCCGCACCGGAGATCTCGCCGAAGAAGTCGTCCCTGGCGAGCAGCGCCAGCAACTTCCCGGAGCCGCAGCCGAGGTCGATGACGCGCCGGGCGTTCTCGTCGCGCAGCGCCTTCACGACCGCCTGGAGGCGCCGCTCCGCGAGCGGGACGGTCTTCTCCTCCTCCGCCCCGGACGCCTGCTCCGCCTCGGACCCCTGCTCCGCATCGGGTGCCTGCTCCTCCTCGACGTGCACGGGGTCGAGCTCCTCGTCGGCGGCGTCCTCGGCGTCGGCGAGGCGGCCCAGCGCGGTGCGGACGAGCGCGCGCCGGTTCGCCAGGTAGCGCCGGGTGATGGCGCCGCGGTCGGGGTGCGCGGCGAGCCAGCCCTCCCCCGCCCGGATGAGCTTGTCGACCTCGTCGGGCGCGAGCCAGTAGTGCTTGGCGTCGTCCAGGACGGGCAGCAGCACGTACAGCTGGTTGAGCGCGTCCGCGAGCCGCAGCGTCCCGGT
This sequence comes from Actinomadura sp. NPDC049382, assembly GCF_040677125.1. NCBI lineage: Bacteria > Bacillati > Actinomycetota > Actinomycetes > Streptosporangiales > Thermomonosporaceae > Actinomadura > Actinomadura sp. NPDC049382. The sequence goes on along the minus strand of NZ_JBFARO010000100.1, from coordinate 21,888 downwards.
CAGCGTGAGCGTCACGTACCGGGAGTCGCCCCACTCGGCGAACTCCGGGTCGAGCGGGACGGGCACCGCCGACACGTCCCAGCCGAGCGGCGCGAAGAACCGTTCGGCCTGCTCCGGCCCGCCCCGGCACGGCAGGGCCGGCAGGACGACCTCCAGCGGGATCGGCGACCCCGCGAGGTCGGGACGGGCGTCGCACCGGCCGCGCATCGCGGTGCGGAAGACGCCGGCCATGGCGGACGCGAGCAGCGACGACGCCGCGTAGGGGCGGTCGTTCACGTACTGGCCGAGGGAGAAGTCCGGCGTGCCTCTGCCGCGCGTCCGCACGAGCTTGACCGGGTCGACGTCCAGCAGCAGCGCCGCCGTGCAGCGCCGTTCGCCGGCGTCGGGGTAGAAGACGTGCGCCGTACCGAAGGACTGCTCGAAGCGCTGCACGCGCTCGGGATGCTTGTGCAGCAGGAATCCCAGGTCGGTCGCCTGGTCCATGGTCGTGGTGATCGTCAGAAGCACGCGCCCAGTGTGGCGGACATAACCTGATGATTCGCATTCCTTTTTCCGGAAGAATGCGGCGCGATATGAGCAGACATCCCCGCCGGATGACCGCGCAGGAGACCGTGGCCATCCTCGAACGCGGCGACTACACGGCACCCTCCGGCCGCAAGATCTCGATCGCGGACGGCCTCTCCCGCGCCGTCGAGGGCACCGTCCTCTACCGCCCGGACGAACTGGACGCGCTCCTCGGGCGCCTGCCCGGCGCCGGGTTCACGGAAACGCGGATCGAGGTGACCGGCGAGACGACGCTCGCCGCCGCCCGCCGGCTGTGCGGCGGGGACGCGGACCCGCTCGCGCTCAACTTCGCGTCCGCGAAGAACCCGGGCGGCGGCTTCCTCAACGGGGCGCACGCCCAGGAGGAGGGGCTGGCGCGCTCGTCCGGCCTCTACAGGTCGCTGCTGTCGGCCAGGGAGTTCTACGACTTCCACCGCGAGCAGCGCGACCTCCTCTACAGCGACCACATGATCTACTCGCCGGGCGTGCCGGTGTTCCGGGACGACGCCGGGCGGCTGCTCGACGAGCCGTACGGCATCGCGTTCGTGACGTCCCCGGCGCCGAACCGCGGCGCGATCCGGGACGGCGCCGCGGCCGCGCGGATCCCGGCCGTCCTCCGGCTGCGGGCCCGCAAGGTGCTCGCCCTGGCGCTCGCGCGCGGGCACGCGCGGCTGGTCCTCGGCGCGTGGGGCTGCGGCGTGTTCCGCAACGACCCGGCCGAGGTCGCCGAGGCGTTCGCCGGGCCGCTGCGCCCCGGCGGCGAGTTCGCCGGGCGGTTCGAGCACGTCGTCTTCGCGGTGTGGGACACCGCCGCGGGCTCCCCGCGGCAGGTCGCGTTCGAGCGGGTCTTCGCCTAGCCGGGCCGCTCCTCCCCCTCGGCGTAGGACGCGATGCCCCGGACGAGGAGGTCCAGCCCGAACTCGAACCGCCCGTCGCCGCTCTCCCCGGTGAGCTCGTCCACCATGCCGACGAGGTTGGGGTAGCGCTCGGGCGGCAGGGCGGCGAAGTACTCCTGGACCTGCTTGAGGTACGCCTGCAGGTGCTCCCAGGGGTTCTGGCCCTCCGGCGTCCGCGCCACGTAGACCGTGTCCTCGATGGCGTCGGCGTCGAGGAACATGCCGAGGGTGTCGACGGCGATCCCCGCGATCTCCCGCGGGACCCCGCCGGCCAGCATGAGGGCGATCTGCGCCTCGGCGACGTCCAGCAGGTGGGGGCCGGTGGGGATGAGCCCCATCGAGACCATCGCGATGTCGCGGTGCGAGGTGTAGACGCGGCGGATCTCGCGCGCCAGCTCCTTGAGCTGCTCCTGCCAGCGCGCCGGGTCGGGGACGGGCAGCCGGATCTCGGCGGCGACCCGGTCGAGCATCAGCTCGCGCAGCTCCTCCTTGCCGGTGACGTGGGCGTAGAGGGACGCGGGCCCGGTGCCCAGCTCCTGCGCGACGCGGCGCATGGTGACCGCCTCCAGCCCCTCCGCGTCCAGCACGCGGATCGCCGTCTCGACCACGGCCTCCTGGGTGAGCGGCCGGCGCGGCGGCCCGGCCTTGCGGGGCCTGCGGCCGGGCGGCGTCGGCAGCGCTGCGGTGGGCACGTCGCGACCTCCCAATCTCGCGATACATCTTGACAATCGCGATACGCGATATATCTTCTCTCTTGGCGAGAGAAAATCGACTACCCGAACATCGTACTTGACACGAACGCCGTTCCTTCCTTAGAACAGTGTTCGCGTGACGAACGCTGTTCCCTCTCCTGGAGACGACCATGACGCAGACACTGACGCCCCCCGCCAAGGGCACCGCGGAGGCCGGCTACCGCTGGCGCTGGGTCGCCCTGTTCGTGATCCTCGCCGGCGAGGTCATGGACATGCTGGACGCGCTGATCACCAACATCGCGGCGCCCACGATCCGCGCCGAGCTGGGCGGATCCGCCGCCACCGTCCAGTGGCTCGCCGCCGGCTACACCCTGGCCATGGCGGTCGGCCTCATCACCGGCGGCCGCCTCGGCGACCTCTACGGCCGCAAGCGGATGTTCCTCCTCGGCGCGGCCGGCTTCACGGTCGGCTCGCTGCTGTGCGGCGTGGCCGTCTCCCCCGGGATGCTGGTCGGCGCCCGCGTCGTGCAGGGCCTGTTCGGCGCGATGATGCTGCCGCAGGGCATCGGAATGATCAAGCAGATGTTCTCCGCCAAGGAGATGGGCGCCGCGTTCGGGCTGTTCGGCCCGGTGATGGGGCTGTCCTCGGTCGGCGGCCCGGTGCTGGCCGGCTGGCTGATCGACGCCGACTTCTTCGGCACCGGCTGGCGCATGATCTTCCTGATCAACCTGCCGCTCGGCATCGCCGCCGTGCTGGCCGGACTGAAGTTCCTGCCCGAGGGGCGCGCCGAGCACGCGTCCCGGCTCGACCTCCCCGGCGCCCTCCTGGCCTCCGTCGCCGCCGGCCTGCTGGTCTACCCGATCGTCCAGGGCCGCGAGCACGACTGGCCGCTCTGGACGTTCCTGATGATGGGCGCCTCCCTGCTCGTCTGGGGCCTGTTCGCCTGGTACGAGTCCCGCAAGCAGCGCGGCGGCGGCGACCCGCTCATCGTGCCGAGCCTGTTCCGCAAGCGCGGCTTCACCGGCGGACTGGTCGTCGGCCTGGTGTTCTTCTCCGGGATGGCGGGCCTCGGCCTGGTGCTCGCGCTGTTCTTCCAGATGGGCCTCGGGTACTCCCCCCTCAAGGCCGGCCTCGCCCAGATCCCCTGGTCGGCCGGCATCATCATCGGGTTCGGCGTCGCGCAGGCCGTGCAGCGCTTCGGCCGGACGGTCATCCACGCGGGCACCGTCATCATGGCCGGCGGCATCGCCGCGACCTACGCCACGCTCCAGGTCGCGGGGATCGACGTCACGCCCTGGCAGCTCGTCCCCGCCCTGACCGTGACCGGCCTCGGCATGGGCATGCTGATGGCGCCGTTCTTCGACACCGTCCTCGCCGGCGTCGAGCCGGAGGAGACCGGGTCGGCGGGCGGCACGCTCACCGCCGTCCAGCAGCTCGGCAGCGCGCTCGGCGCCGCCGTCCTCGGCACGGTGTTCTTCGGCCTGCTCGGCGGGCACGTGGCGGGCGCCGCCGACGACGGCGCGGCCGCGCTGCGCCGCGACCTCGCCGCCGCGTCCGTCCCGGCCCCGGTGCAGGACCGGGTGGTGGCCGGGCTGCGCGACTGCGGCCACGACCGCGCCACCGCCAAGGACTCCGCCGCCGTCCCCGCGTCCTGCCGCCGGCTGGAGGGCGACGTCGGGGCCGCGATCGCCGCCGCGCCGCAGTCGGCGCCCGCCGTGCGGAAGGCGGTCGCGCTGGCCGGCGAGCACTCGGCCAAGACGGGCTTCAGCGACGCCATGAAGATCACGCTGTGGGTCGAGGTCGGGATGCTCGGCCTCACCTTCCTGGCGACGTTCCTGCTGCCGATGCACGCCCGGCCGGAGGAGGAGACCGCCTGACGAAAACGAAAAGGCCCGCGGCCGGGGGGACGTCCCCGCCGCGGGCCTTCCGGCGTGTCACACCTTGCTCATGACCTCCGCGGCCAGCAGCTCCAGGTGGTCCAGGTCGTGCATGTCGAGGACCTGGAGGTAGAGGCGCTCCGCGCCCAGCTCCGCGAACCGGCCGATCTTGTCGACCAGCTCGCCGGGCGTCCCGGCCAGGCCGTTGTCGCGCAGCTCGGACACCTCCCGCCCGATGGCGTCGGCGCGGCGCTTCACCTCGGCCTCGTCCCGGCCGCAGCAGACGACCTGCGCGGCGGAGTAGACCATCGGCTTCGTCCGGCCCGCCTCGGCGCACGCCGCGCGGACCCGGCCGAACGCCTCCCCGGTGTCCTGCACCTGGTGGAACGGGACGTTGTACTCGTCGGCGTAGCGTGCCGCGAGCCGCGGCGTCCGCTTCGCCCCGAACCCGCCGATGATGATCGGCGGGCCGCCCGCCCGCACCGGCTTCGGCAGCGCCGGCGAATCGGTCAGCGTGTAGTGGCTCCCACTGAACGAGAACGTCTCGCCGGCGGGCGTCCCCCACAGCCCGGCGAGGATCTCGAGCTGCTCCTCCAGCCGCTCGAACCGCTCCCCCAGGCTCGGGAACGGGATGCCGTAGGCGGTGTGCTCCTGGTCGAACCAGCCCGTGCCGAGCCCGAGGTCGACCCGCCCGCCGCTCATCTGGTCGACCTGCGCGACCGCGATCGCGAGCGGGCCCGGGTACCGGAACGTCGCCGCCGTCACCAGCGTGCCGAGCCGGATCCGGCTCGTCTCGCGGGCCAGCGCGCCCAGCGTGACCCACGAGTCCGTCGGGCCCGGCTCGCCGGTGACGTCGCCCATCTTGACGAAGTGGTCGGACCGGAAGAACGCGTCGAAGCCGAGGTCCTCGGCCGCCTTGGCGACCGCCAGCTGCGTGTCATAGCTCGCCCCCTGCTGGGGCTCAGTGAAGATCCGAAGACGCATGACTCCATCCTGGTACCCGCCCGGCCGTGGTCGCGCCACCGGGTGCCGCACCGCCGGCCGTCAGCGCGACTTGGTGATCTTCGTCCGGACGACGGCGGCGTTGTTCGCCCGGTTGGTGTCGGGGACCGGCGAGCTCGCCCGCCAGGACGCCCTCAGCACCGTCCCCGCCCGCACGTTCCCGCGCGGCACCGCGGTGAAGCGCAGCGTCCGCGCCTCGCCGGCCTGGAGCCCGCCGACCGCGCACAGGTAGGACGCGCCGCGCGGGACGCAGGCGGTGTCGCGGTCCACCAGCTTGATCGGGCCCCGCGACTCCAGCGTCACGCTGTCGGCCGCGGCCGGGCCGAGGTTGCGGATCCGCAGCGTGTACGGGATCTCCGCGCCCGCCCGGGCCGTCGCCGGCGCCTTCTGCGCCAGCGCCAGGTCGGCGGTCCGCGCGACGCGGACGGCCGGGAAGCGGTGGGTGACGCGGTCGCGGCCCCACACCGCCGTCCCGCGCGGCCTGATCGTCTCCCCCGGCTTCGCGCGCCCGGTGACCTTCGCCCGGATCGCGCCGGTGGCCTTCTCCCCCTTCTTCAGGGTGCCGAGGCGGCAGAAGACCTTCTGCCCGGCGGCCTTGCAGTGCTTCTCTCCGGACACGTACTCCAGCGACTTCGGCAGCGTCGTCTTGAACGCCGCCTTCCCCTGCTCGCCCTTGCCCCCGGCGGCCACCGTGAACGTCCACGTGTAGGTGCGTCCTGGCACGACGGACCGCTGCGGGCTCTTCATGCGAAGCGCCACCCCGTGCGCCTGGGGCTTCTTCACCGAGGCATGCGCCTTGGGCTCGGCAGCCGTCTTGGGCTTGGCAGCCTTGTGCTTGTGCTTGTGCTTGTGCTTAGGGGCCTTGTGCTCGTGCTTGGGAGCCTTGTCCTTGTGCTTCGGAGCCTTGTGCTTGGGAGCCTTGTGCTCGGGCGCTCTGTGCTTGGGAGTCTTGTGCTTGTGCTTGGGAGCCGGTTTGGAGGCGCTCCCCTTGTCCCCCTTGTGCCCGTTCGGGCCGGGCCCGTCGGCGTGCGCCATCGCCGGCACCGCCGCCAGCAACGGCGCGGCGGCCAGCAGCGCCAGCCCTCGCCCCTTCAGTGTCCAGACCATGTTGAGACCCCCCGTGGCCTGCGGATTCGTTGCGGACACGTCCCGTTCTAGCGAGCCGCGCACCGGCCGCCTAGCGCCGTGGCGGCGTGTCGCCTCCGGGCCCGTCCGCCGGGTGCTGTCCACAAGGCCAGCACCGCATGCCCGCTGAGCTGCGAACCTGCCCAAAGTGCTGCGATCTTCGCGGCGCACGTTGTTGAATCGGCCGGGACCGACTCCCCGACCCATGGAGTTGACATGGCTGTCTTCGGCGTCGACTACGCGTGGGGACGCCCCGGCACCGCCGCGCTGAAGCGGGCCGGGGCGAAGTTCGCGTGCCGCTACCTGTCGCACGACACGAGCGGCAAGAACCTCACCCGCGCCGAGGCCGACGACCTGTCCGGGGCCGGCATCTGGCTGGTGGTCGTCTGGGAGACCAGCGCCAAGCGCGCCCTGGACGGACGCTCCGCCGGCGCCGCGGACGCCGAGGACGCCGCCGCGCAGGCCAGGGCCTGCGGCATGCCGGACGGCCGCCCCATCTACTTCGCCGCCGACTGGGACGCCTCCGCCTCCCAGCAGGACGAGATCAACGCCTACCTGGACGGCGCCGCGAGCGTCATCGGCCGCGACCGCGTCGGCCTCTACGCCGGCTACGGCCCGATGAAGCGCGCCTTCGACGCCGGCAAGATCACCTACGGCTGGCAGACGTACGCCTGGTCCGGCGGCCGCTGGGACGCCCGCGCGCAGCTCCAGCAGTACTCCAACGACCACAAGATCAACGGGGTCGGCGTCGACTACGACCGCGCCGTGAAGAGCGACTACGGGCAGTGGCGCGTCGGCGCCGCGCCCTCGGGCGGCGACGTCCCCGACTACGTGTCCGCGGGCGCCGGGGCGGGCCAGCCGCTCCCGCCCGGCCAGTGGACGACCGTCACCTGGGCGCACGAGTACTCCGACTCCGAGCACCAGCACGCCGACAAGGGCGGCGCGGACCTGCTGAACGGCTCCGCTCGGTACAGCCTGTCCGTCGCCGCGACCGTGCAGGGCGTCCCCGCGGGCACCCTCCTGCAGGCCCGCGCCATCGAGGTCGAGTCAGCGGACACGGGCAAGTACGAGGCCGGGCCCGTCCAGGACTTCGTCTCCGCGGGCGACACGACCTACGTGCTCTATGGCGTCTCCGCCGACGTCGTCGGCGCGGGGCACCGGGTGCGCGTGCAGATCGTCCAGCACGGCACCGCCCCGGCGACCCTCCAGAGCGGCACCGCGAAGGTCCTCTTCTGGCGGTGACCCCGCCGGCGGCGGCCGCCCGGATCAGAACTCGTCGTTGATGTACGGGGCCAGCGGGACGGCGAGCGCGGCGGCCAGCCGGGCGGCTGCGCCCTCCGTGTGCTCGGTGATCGCGCCGATCCTGGCCAGGGTGACCGGGCTGGTGCCGCCCAGGTAGACGGAGGCCAGGTCGGCGGCGGTCATGGCCAGGTCGGGTGCTTCCGCGGCCGGCTCGCAGGCTGGAGCGTCGCCGGTGGTGAGGCGCCAGCGGCCCGCGTTGGCGGGGATGCGCGCGTCCTCGACCTCCAGGACGAAGGAGTCCTCGGCGGCCCACGAGCGGGCGCGGAGCGCGCCCGGGACGTCGATCAGGCGCACCCACAGCGCGCCGAACCCCTCCTTCACGGAGACCTGGTCGGGGTCGGCGGCCATGTGCGGGAGCAGGTCGTCCACCGGACGGTTCGGCGCGTGGACGCGGGACGCCAGGTCGATCGACACCAGGTACCGCCACAGCGCGGCCTCGGCCTGCGGCGTGTCGGCCACGAGGTCGACGACCCTGATCGTCCCGTTCCCGTGGCCGCGGTAGACGGCGTAGCCGGCCGGGTGGGCGACGACGCGCGGGGCGGTGTAACCGGGCGCCTCGCCGTCCTCCGAGCGCAGGATGGCGCGCATCCACCATTCGGGGTCGCGGACGAGCCCGCCCGGCCGGGCGGACAGGCCGCGGCGGTGGATCGCGTCGAGGACCTCCGGCGCGGACGCGACGTCCACCAGCCGCAGGGGCCGCTCGTCCGGGGCGGTGCGGAGGGCGAGGGGCCGGGAGGCGTCGACCTCCAGGGCGATCGCGCGGGTGGCGAGGCCGAAGCCGTACCGGCCGTAGATGGCCCCCTGCGACGCCCACAGCGCGGCGACCGGGCGGCCGGCGGCGACCGCGTCGGCGTGCATCCGGTCGATCAGCGAGGTGAGGATGCCCCGCCGCCGGTGGGTCGGCAGCACCCCGACGAAGGAGACCGCCGAGCAGTCGAGGAGCGCGCCCGGCACGGCCAGCCGCATCGGCAGGGTCGCGAGCTGGCCGACCAGGGCGCCGCCGTCGTAGGCGCCGACGCGTTCGGAGCGGCGGGGCTTCCACGCGTCGCGCTCGGGGTCGTCGGTCCTGACGTGGAAGACCGTGCCGGCCAGGTCGACCATGCGCTCGACGTCGAACTCCGGCACGTCCCTGATCTCGATCATGGTTCTACCGTATGCCGGGGCCGCAACGGGTTTTCTCAGCCCCGCACCAGTGTCGCCAGGCACTCCACATGCTGGGTCATCGGGAAGGCGTCGAAGGCGCGCAGGCCCTCCAAGGTCCAGCCGCGCTCGCCGAAGTAGGCGAGGTCGCGGGCCAGCGTCGCCGGATCGCAGGACACGTAGGCGATCTTGCGGCCGGCCAGCCGGGTGATGTGCTCGACGACCTCGCGGCCCGCGCCGGTGCGCGGCGGGTCGAGGACGACCACGTCGGCGCGCCGGACGCGCTCGCCCCGGTGGTGGCCGCCGCCGCGCTTGTTCTGCGTGCGGGAATGGCTGGAGGCGCGGCCGAACTCCAGGTCGGCGACGACCTCCTCGACGGGGCCGCGCTCGATCGACACGTTCGGCAGGTCGCGCAGGTTGAAGCGGGCGTCGCGGACGGCCTGCCCGTCGGACTCGACGCCGACGACGAGGCCGTCCGGGCCGATCCGGTCGGCGAGGACGCCGGCGAACAGGCCGACGCCGCAGTACAGGTCGAGGGCGATGTCGCCGGGCTTCGGTTCGAGGGCGTCCAGCACGGCGTCGGCGAGCAGTTGCGCCGCGCCCGGGTGGACCTGCCAGAAGCCGCTGCCGCTCACCTGGAACAGCCGCCCGGAGACCTCCTCGCGGACGTACGGCAGGGTGCCGCCCGGTTCCGGCTTGCCGCGCACGAGGCGGACCGGCACGTCCAGCCGCGGCACCTTGATCTTGCGGCGGTCGCGGCCGCGCAGCACGACCAGGCGGTCGCCGGTGGTGGCGGAGACGATGCCCTCGACGCCGGACGCGCCGGGCCAGCGCTTGCGCTCGATGCCCATCAGCTCGACGCCCGGGTGGGCGATCAGGCACTCGTCGATCGGCTCGATGTCGTGGGAGCGGTGCCTGCGGAGCCCGACGGTGCCGGACGCGACGGCGAACTGGACGCGGGTGCGCCAGCCCAGCCCGGGCGGCGGCGCGACCTCGGCGTCGACCGGGTAGGGGACCTCCTCGACCGTCACCGTGCGGGTGATGCCGGCGAGGCGCTGGAGCTGCTCCTCCACCACGGCGGCCTTGAGCGCGCGCTGGGCGGGAAGGGAGGCGTGCTGCCAGTCGCAGCCGCCGCAGCGGCCCGGCCCGGCGAACGGGCAGGGCGGCTGGACGCGGTCCGGGGACGCCTCGATGATCTCCACGGCGTCGGCGCGCAGGAAGTTCTTGGTCCGGTCGGTGACGCGGGCCCGCACCCGTTCGCCGGGCAGGGCGTGCCGGACGAAGACCACCCGGCCCTCGTGCCGGGCGACGCAGAATCCGCCGTTGGCGACGTTGCCGACCTCCAGTTCGAGGACGTCGGGTTCGAGTTCAGTCACGATCCGAAACACTACCGGCACCGGGGCGCGTCCCGGTCCGCGGCGGGCGCCGGGACGACCCCGGCCCGGGCGGCTCGACCCGCCCCTTCAGCCGGTCCGACGACTGCAGCTGCCACGCGACGCTGGTCACCATGACGCCCGGCTGGAACAGCAGCCGCCCCTTCAGCCGCAGCGCGCTCTGGTTGTGCAGCAGCTGCTCCCACCAGTGCCCGACGACGTACTCGGGGATGAACACGGTCACGACGTCGCGGGGGCTGCGCCGGCGGACGCTCTTGACGTAGGCGAGGACGGGCCGGGTGATCTCCCGGTACGGCGAGTCGAGGATCTTCAGCGGGACGGGGATGTCGAGGGCGTCCCACTCCTCCTGGAGCCGCCGGGACTCCTCGGCGTCCACCGCGACGGTCACCGCCTCCAGCGTGGACGGGCGGGTGGCGCGGGCGTAGGCCAGCGCCCGCAGCGTCGGCTTGTGGATCTTCGAGACGAGCACGATGCCGTGGTTGCGGGCGGGCAGCGCGACGTCCTCGCCAGAGGGCACCAGCTCCTCGGCGACCCGGTCGTAGTGCCGCCGGATCGCCTTCATCAGCAGGAACAGCACCGGCATCGCGATGCACACGATGTAGGCGCCGAGCGCGAACTTGGTGATCAGCACGACGACGAGGACGATGCCGGTGAGGGTGGCGCCGAACGCGTTGATGCCGCGGGAGGTCTTCATCCGGCGGCGCTGCGCGGGGTCCTGCTCGGCGGCGAGCAGCCGGTTCCAGTGCCGCACCATGCCGACCTGGCTGACGGTGAACGACACGAAGACGCCGACGGTGTAGAGCGGGATCAGCCGGCTGACGGACGCGTCGTAGGCGTAGATCAGCAGCCCCGCCATGGTGGCGAGGATGATGATGCCGTTGCTGTAGGCGAGCCGGTCGCCGCGGGTGTGCAGTTGGCGCGGCAGGTAGCGGTTCTGGGCGAGCACCGAGGCGAGCACCGGGAACCCGTTGAACGCGGTGTTGGCGGCGAGGAACAGGATCAGCGCGGTCATCGCGGTGACGAGCGCGAAGCCGGGGGTGAAGTTGCTGAACACGGTGTGCGCGACCTGCGCGATCACCGGGTCGGCGTGCTCGATCACCTGCCCGGTGGCCGGGTTGACGAGCACGCTGTCCTGGCCGAAGTCGGTGAACCGGACGTCGGTGATGAACGCGAACGCCACCACCCCGCCGAACATCGTCATCGCGACGAGCCCGAGCGCGAGCAGCGTGCGGGCGGCGTTCTCGCCCTTGGGCTTGCGGAACGCCGGGACCCCGTTGCTGATCGCCTCGACCCCGGTCAGCGCGGCGCAGCCGGACGAGAACGCCCGCAGCAGCAGGAAGACCAGCGCGAACCCGGCGATGTCGGTCTCGTCGCCGCGGACCTCCAGGTGCGCGGTCTCCGCCTGCAGCTCGGCGCCCGCGACCAGCCGGATCAGGCCCCACGCCAGCATGCTGAACACCGCGAACATGAACAGGTAGGTGGGGATCGCGAACGCGACCCCGGCCTCCTTGATACCGCGCAGGTTGCCGATGGTGAGCAGGACGACGATGCCGATCGCCACGGCGACCTCGTGCGGCTGCATGAACGTCAGCAGCGCGCCGAGGTTCTCCACCCCGGACGAGACCGACACCGCGACGGTGAGGGTGTAGTCGACGAGCAGCGCGCTGGCGACGAGGACGCCCCAGTTGTCGCCGAGGTTGGTGGTGGCGACCTCGAAGTCGCCGCCGCCGCTCTGGTAGGCCCGGACGTTCTGCCGGTAGGAGGCGACCACGGTCAGCAGGATCACCACCACGGCCGCGGCCACCCAGGGGGTGTAGTGGTACATCACGAGGCCGCCCGCGCCGAGCGCGAGCAGGATCTCCTGCGGGGCGTAGGCCACCGAGGACAGCGCGTCGCTGGCGAAGACGGGCAGCGCGATCCGCTTCTTCAGCAGCTGCTCGTGCTGCTGGGAACTGCTCAGCGCGCGGCCCAGCAGAAGCCGCTTCGCGAGGTCCGGAACCCTTGACACGAAAGGAGAGCCTAGCCCCGTCCGATGACACCGTTTTCCCCACCCGGTCGGAGACCTGGTTGGGTAGTACTCGCCTGGGGGGATGTGTAGGTTTGCAGCCCGGCAGGGATCATTTTTCGGAAAACGGTCCTCGGGTGCGGCACGGCGTCGGCGGCGCAGCGACGAATGCCGTGCACCGGCGCGGGGGTACAGGGGGAGCGTCCCCCTGGACGGAAGAGGGAACGGCCGTGCATATCGTGATCATGGGATGCGGGCGGGTCGGCTCGACGCTCGCCCACATCCTGGAGGACAAGGGCCATTCGGTGGCCATCATCGACCAGAATCCGGAGGCGTTCCGCCGGCTGCGCAGCGGGTTCCGGGGCCGCCGCATCACCGGGTTCGGATTCGACCGCGATGTGATCGCCGAGGCGGGCATCGAGCGGGCGTCGGCGTTCGTGGCCGTCAGCAGCGGCGACAACTCCAACATCATCTCCGCCCGGGTGGCGCGCGAGACGTTCGGCGTCGACAACGTGGTGGCCCGGATCTACGACCCGCGCCGCGCGGAGGTCTACCAGCGCCTCGGCATCCCCACGGTCGCGACGGTCCGCTGGACGGCCGACCAGATCCTGCGCCGGCTGCTGCCGGAGGGCGCCGAGCCGCTGTGGCGCGACCCGACCGGCGCGGTCGTCCTCGCCGAGCTGGACTCCGGGCACCTGTGGGTCGGCGCGAAGGTCGGCGCGCTGGAGGAGCACGCCGGCACCCGGGTCGCGTTCCTGTCGCGGATGGGCGAGGCCCTCGTCCCCGACCGGGACACGGTGATCCAGGACGGCGACATCGTGCACATCATGGCGAGCGCCGACGATCTGGAGCGGGTGAACGCCGCCGTCGCGGCGCGGGACGGGGAGGACGCCTGATGCGGGTCGCGATCGCCGGGGCCGGCGCGGTGGGCCGCTCCATCGCCCAGGAGCTGCTGGAGAACGGGCACGAGGTGCTCCTGATCGACAAGAACCCCAAGGCCATCAAGGTGGAGATGGTGCCGCGCGCGGAGTGGCTGCTGGCCGACGCGTGCGAGATCTCCTCGCTGGACGACGCGGCGCTGGAGCGCTGCCAGGTCGTGGTGGCCTCGTCCGGCGACGACAAGGTCAACCTCGTGGTGTCGCTGCTCGCGAAGACCGAGTATGGGGTGCCGCGCGTGGTGGCGCGGATCAACCACCCGAACAACGAGTGGCTGTTCAACGAGTCGTGGGGCGTGGACGTGGCCGTGTCCACGCCGCGGCTGCTGTCGGCGCTGGTGGAGGAGGCGGTCAGCGTCGGCGACCTCGTCCGGCTGATGACGTTCCGGCAGGGCGAGGCGAACCTGGTCGAGCTGACGCTGCCGGACGACGCGCCGCTCGGCGGGCAGCGGGTCGGGTCGGTGGAGTGGCCGCGCGACACCGCGCTCGTGGCGATCCTGCGGGAGGGGCGGGTGCTGGTGCCGTCGGCCGACGACACCCTGGAGCCGGGCGACGAGCTGATGTTCGTGGCCAGCCAGGACGTGGAGGACGAGCTCGCCGAACTGCTCGGCGGGCGCTGAGCCCCCTCACCGAGACCCTCGCGAGAACCCGCCCGGCCGTTCCGGTCAGGCGGGTTCTTCGCGTTCGATCGGGGTGCGGCCCCGGGCGAGCAGCCACACCATCGCCGCCAGCGCGGCGACCTGCAGCGGCCAGCCCATCACGATCTTGGCGGTGCCGAGCAGCCCGCTCTGGTCGCCGTCGGCGAGGTAGATCGGGTACTGGACGGCGACGCGCGCCGCGCAGGGCAGCACCAGCAGCCAGGTGAGCCGGGAGCACAGCTTCACGATGCCGGGGTCGCGCCGCCAGGCGGTCGGGTCGCCGGTGACCGAGCCGATGATGAAGCCGACGACGGGCCAGCGCACCGCGATCGAGAAGATCATCGCGGCGGCGTAGCCGGCGTTGAGGATGATGCCGGGCAGGAAGGCGTCCTCGGCCTTGCCGGAGCGCAGCGCGAAGAACGCGGCGATCGCGATGCCGACGAGGCTGTTCAGCACGAACTGCGGGCTGGAGCGCTGCGCGATCCGGACGACCAGCAGCACCACCGCCGCGCCGATCCCGGCCGCGACGGCGAGCCTGATGTTCTCGGCCGCGACGTAGGTGCCGGTGAACGCGATCGTCGGGACGGCGGCCTCCAGCATGCCGCGCACGCCGCCGAGCGCCTTGGTGAGCTGGGCGCGCACGGCCGCCTCGACGGTGTCGTGCGCGGCGGTCTCCCGCCCGGCTGTCGTCTCGCTCACGCTGCCACTTCGCCCATCTGCCCTCCCGGCCGCCCGGGGACGGCCGTCACGAGCCGCCGCGCAGCTCGTATCGCGGATTGAACATGACCTTGCGCCCGTCCTGCACGCTGACCAGCCCCTCGGCGCGCAGCCGGCGGCCCGGGTCGATGCCGGCGATCCTGCGCCGGCCGAGCCAGACCAGGCTGATCACGTCGGTGCCGTCGTAGAGCTCGGCCTCCAGCGCGGGCGCGCCGCCCCGCGGCCGCAGGGTCACGGTACGTAGCGTACCCGCCACGCAGTTGCGCGTGCGCGCGCCGCACTCGGTGATCGGCGTCGCGCCCTCGTCGCCGGTGGTCTTCTGCAGTTCCTCGGCCTCGAGCTCGGCCTTGCCGGCCGCCATCCGCCGCAGGAAGCGCCGCAGGCCGCCCCTGCCGCGCTCGTTCCCCCCGGGGTCCGCCTGGGGCGGCGTGCCGGCCGAAACCTCGTCCATACCTCGAAGCGTATGACATCCGCGGACGAATCGACCCCCCGCCGGTGCCCCCGGACGCGCGTGCGCGCCCATCCGGGCCGGATGGGCGCGCGACGCGGGGCCGTCAGCGGAGGGCGGCCTCCACGGCCGGGACGCGGAACGTGCGGCGGGTCGCGGCGTGGGCCGTCGCGCCGGTCAGCACGGCGGCGAGGGCGGCGACCGCGAGGTAGATCCACACGTCGCCGTCGGGGACGGGCGAGTCGCGGCGGGCGAGGCCGAACGGGACGATCGTGAAGACCGCCGCGACCGACCCGAGGAGCAGGCCGGTGGCGGTCAGCACCACCGACTCCAGCGCCACCGCGCCGAGCAGCTGGCGCGGGGTGGCGCCGGCGAGCCGGGTCTGGCCGAACTCGCGGCGCCGGTGCGCGGTCGCCGCGACCAGCGTGTTGACCAGCATGATCGCGGTGAACAGCACCACCATGCCGATGACGACGAAGTTGAGCGTCTCGATGCTCTTCTGCTCCGACGTCTTGGCGAGCCCGGCGGCGTCCATGGCCGCGTTCTCGGTGGCCTGCAGGTACAGCGTGCCGACGGCCGTCCCGACGAACAGCACGACCGGCGTCACCGCGGACGCGAGCGCGCCCGTCCGGCGGCGCATCGTGTCCGCCGCGAGGCTCCCGGCCGCCCCGCCGAGCAGCCGCAGCGGCCCGGCGGTCAGGGCCGTCACCCGCCGCATGATCGCCGGGGCCAGCAGCGCCAGCCCGATCCCGGCGAAGATGTCGGCCTGCCCGGACGTCGCCATCGCGTCGCTGCCCTGGCCGTCCATCACCGTGACGGTGATGGACGCCTCGGTCACGGCGAGCAGCAGGAACACCGCCGCGAACACGATCCGCTTCCTGCTCAGCCGGGTGTCGTCGGTCGCGGCCGCGGCCATCGACTCCGCCACCCGGACGCGGACGGCGCGGCGCGCGGTGATCAGCGCGGCGGCGACCGCGGAGACCAGCGTGACGCCGATCCCCATCGACAGCGCGGCGGCGCCGAAGTGGTGGCCGACCCCCGCCGGCACCTGGCCGGTGTCGTGCAGCAGCCCGAGCAGCGCCCGGCCGGCCCCGATCGCGGGAACGACCGCGAGCAGCGCCGCCGCCAGCGCCAGGCCCGCCGCCTCGCCGACGATCATCCGGGCGAGCTGCGCCGGGGTCGCGCCGACGCTCTTCAGCAGCGCGATCTCCGCCGCCCGCTGCCGGACCGACAGGGTCAGCGTCGAGGCGACCGCGAAGACCACCAGCAGCAGCCCCCAGCCGCCGACGACGGTCGCCATCGTGACGAGCGTCTCCCGGGTCTCCCCGGTCGCGCCGCTCGCCTCCGCCGTGTCGAGCATCGAGGCGAACGCCATGATCATGACTGCGCCGAGGAGCAGCGCGAGGAAGCTCGCCGTGAACGCGCTCGCGCGCTTGCGCAGTGACCGCAGTGCCAGTCCGAACATGTCAGGCCCCCGCCATCGCGCGCTGCCGCTCGACCTCGTCGGCCAGGTGCGTCATCCGCTCCGCGACCGACTCGGCCGTCGGCGCGGTCTGGTGGCCGACGATCCGCCCGTCCGCCAGGTACAGCACGGAGCCGGCGAACGACGCGGCGACCGGGTCGTGGGTGACCATCACCACCGTCTGCCCGGACTCCCGCACCGACTCGCGGAGCAGCTCCAGCACGGAACGCGCGCTGCGGGTGTCGAGCGCGCCGGTCGGCTCGTCGGCGAACACCACCCGCGGCCGGGTCACCAGCGCCCGCGCGATCGCCACCCGCTGCTGCTGGCCGCCCGACAGCTCCGCCGGCAGGTGGTCCAGCCGGTCGCCGAGCCCCACCCGCTCCAGGACGGCCCGCGCCCGCGCCTTGTCGACCCTGCTTCCCGCGAGCTTCAGCGGCAGCACCGCGTTCTGCATCACGTCCAGCGTCGGCAGCAGGTTGAACTGCTGGAAGATGAAGCCGATCCGCTGCCGCCGGAACTTGGTGAGCGCGGCCTCCCCGCCGTCGGTCAGCTCCGCGCCGTCCACGAAGACGCGGCCCTCGGTGGGACGGTCCAGGCCCGCCGCGCACTGCAGCAGCGTGCTCTTGCCCGACCCGGACGGGCCCATCACCGCGGTGAACGACCCGGCCGGCAGCGACAGCGACACGCGGTCCAGCGCCACCACCTGATTGCCCTCGGCGCCGTAGACCTTGCGCACGCCGTCGAGCCGGAGCGCCTCACCGGGCGCCTGGGCCGCCGCGGCGGTCCCGCCTCGTCCGAACATCGTTCCCTCACCTTCGCCCGGCGCCCCCTCGCGGGGCGCCTCGGCAACGAAATTACGGACGGCGGACGCCGCCGGGGATGGGTCCAGCACGCCGATCGGGGTAGGCAAAACCCCACCATCGCCGAGAGGGCGGCATCGCCATCGGCACGCGCCGCCCGCTAGAGTCGCCTCCGGTGCGCCGGGAAGTCTGGTCGGCAGGTCCGTCAGCCGTACACCCGACCGGGAGGCTTTGTGCAGGCCACCGCCGCGATCGTCATCTTCGTCTGCGCCTACGTGCTGATCGCGTCGGAGAAGGTGCACCGGACGGCGGTGGCGCTCGGCGGCGCGGGCCTGATGCTCCTGCTGCACCTCACCGACGCCCACGGCGCCTTCTTCTCCTCCGAGTCCGGGATCGACTGGAACGTCATCTTCCTGCTGCTCGGGATGATGGTGATCGTCTCGGTGCTGCGGCGCACCGGCGTGTTCGAGTTCGTGGCGATCTGGGCCGCCAAGCGCGCGCGGGGGCGCCCCTACCGGCTGATGGTCATGCTGGTCGTGCTGACGGCGGCGGCGTCCGCGCTGCTGGACAACGTCACCACCGTCCTGCTGATCGCGCCCGTCACCTTCCTCGTCTGCGAGCGGCTCGCGCTGCGGCCCGAGCCGTACCTGATCGCCGAGGTCATGGCGTCCAACATCGGCGGCACCGCCACCCTCGTCGGCGACCCGCCCAACATCATCATCGCCAGCCGGGGCGGGCTGTCGTTCAACGACTTCCTCGTCCACCTGGCGCCGCTGGTGGTGGTGCTGGTCGTCGTGTTCTGCCTGCTGTGCCGGTGGCTGTTCCGCGCCGAGTTCCGCTACGACCCCGACCTCGCCGCCGAGGTCATGGCGCTGGAGGAGCGGGAGGCCATCACCGACCGGCGGCTGCTCGCGCAGGGGCTCACCGTCCTCGCGATCGTGATCGCCGCGTTCGTGCTGCACCCCGTGCTGCACTACGAGCCGTCCGTGGTGGCGCTGCTCGGCGCGGGCCTGCTCGTCGCCGCGACGAAGGTGACCACCGAGGAGGCGCTCAGCGAGGTCGAGTGGCCCACGCTCGTGTTCTTCGCCGGGCTGTTCGTGATGGTCGGCGGGCTCGTCGAGACCGGCGTCATCGGCGACGTCTCCCAGGCCGCCGCCGACGCCACCGACGGCCGGCTCGGCGTCGCGGCGATGCTGCTGCTGTGGGCGTCCGCGGTGCTGTCGGCGATCGTGGACAACATCCCCTACGTCGCCACGATGAGCCCCATCGTCGCCGACCTCGTCCAGCAGCACCCGGGCGGCGAGGGGAACGTCCTGTGGTGGGCGCTCGCCCTCGGCGCCGACCTCGGCGGCAACGCCACCGCCATCGGCGCCAGCGCCAACGTCGTCGTGCTGGGCATCGCCGCCCGCAACGGCACCCCGATCAGCTTCTGGCGCTTCACCCGCTACGGACTCGTCGTCACCCTCGTCACGGTCGCCCTCGCCACGCCGTACCTGTGGCTCCGCTACCTGTAGGCCCCGCCTTCCCGGCCCCGCCCCGGCGGACCGCGCCGGGCGCCCCGGCGATCGGCCAGGATGAGGGGATGGACGTGGTACCTGAGGACTGGGAGCGGGCCCTGGCGATCGTCGCCCACCCGGACGACCTGGAGTACGGGTGTTCGACGGCGATCGCCAAGTGGACCGCGCAGGGCAAGGCCGTGACGGAGGTGCTCGCCACCCGCGGCGAGGCCGGGATCGACTCGATGGACCCCGAGGAGGTCCGGCGCATCCGCACCGCGGAGCAGATCGAGGCGGCGCGCCGGGTCGGCGTCGGCACCGTCGAGTTCCTCGACATGCCGGACGGCATGCTGGAGTACGGGCTGCCGCTGCGGCGCGCGCTCGCGAGCGCCATCCGCCGGCACCGGCCCGAGGTGGTGCTGTCGATCAACTTCCGGGAGGGCTTCCCCGGCGGCGGGTTCAACATGGCCGACCACCGGGTGCTCGGGCTCGCCGTCGCGGACGCCGTCCGCGACGCCGCCAACCGGTGGGTGTTCCGCGACCTCGGGCTGGAGCCGTGGCAGGGCGTCCGGTTCACACTGTTCAGCGGGTCGCCGCAGCCCACGCATTACGTGGACGTCACCGGGCACCTGCAGGCGGGGATCGACTCGCTGCGCGCGCACGAGGTGTACTTCTCCAACCTCGGCGCCGACTTCGACGCGGCGGAGTTCCTCACCGGCATCGCCGAGCCGGCCGGGCGGGAGGCCGGCGTCGAGCACGCGATGGCGTTCGAGATGATCTGAGCCGCCGTCCGGGACGGTCCGGGCCCGTCCGGGCGCGGATCAGTGCCGGGCGTTGGGCCGCTTGCCCTTGTTGTGCTTGCCCCGCTTGCGGGCCCTGCGCTTGCGCGTCTTCTTCGACATGCCCCGATTGACCACCCGCGCGGGCCGCGAGGCAAGGGATCGGCCGGGGCCGGGGAAAGCGAAACCCGCCCGGCCGCACGTCCGAAAAGGCGTGCGGCGCGGGCGGGCCTGAGTTCGCGGGCCGCGGCGGTGCCGCGGGTCAGCGCACCTCGGTGATCTCGGGGCCGCGCTCGAACGGGTCGAAGGTCTCCACGGCCTCCTCCTCGCCGTCCTGCCCGGCCTCGCTGAACTCCTTGGGGATCTGCAGCTCCAGCAGGTCGCGGGGCGGCATCGGCGCGTCGCCGCGGACGACGACGACACCGCGCAGCACGTCCTCCAGGACCTGCCACTGCTCCTCGTCCTCGATCGCGGCGCCCTGCACCACGGCCTGCAGGAACCAGCGGGGGCCGTCCACGCCGAGGAAGCGGATGATCTGCGGCGCCCAGCCCTGCTCGACGAACTCGGCCGGGATCTGCTCGCGGACCTCCTGCGGCATCTCCGCGAGGACCTCCTCGGTCAGCGCCGCCGGGACCATCGCCAGCAGCTCGGGGCCGAACGGGCCCTCGCCCTCCTGGATCTGGCCCTGGGCCTCCTCCTGGATGTCCTTGGCGGTCTCGCGCCGCACGTCGTCCCAGATGCCGCTGCGCTTCGGCGCCGCGAACACCTGGAGCTGCATGGCGCTCTCCTCGTACTGCACCAGCACGGCGACGGGCCGCCCGTCGAGGGGGTTGCCCTCCTCGTCCACCTGGGTGGCCTCGAAGTTCACCTGGAAGCCCAGCCCCGGCGCGACCGGGATCTGCAGGGAGCCGAAGTCAAGCCGCTGCAGCTCGGGGAAGGAGTCCTCGGAGTCCCACGGGCCGCCCTCGGCCGACTCCGCCTTGGCGGGAGCCTCCTCGGCGGTCTCCGCCGGCTCCGCGGTCGCCTCGGGCTCCTTCTCGGGCTCCTCGGCCTGCCGGCGACGTCCAAAAGCCACGACTCACGCTCCTTCTCGACTGTGCTCATTGTTCCCGAAAACGCGCGTGGCGCCGAATCCGCCCGTGGACCCGAACCCGCCGGTTCCGCGCGCCGCTCCGGGAAGGTCGGCGACCTCGTGGAACACCGCCCGCTCCACCCGCTGCACGACCATCTGCGCGATGCGGTCTCCGCGCCGCAGCGTCACCGCGGCGCGGGGGTCGGTGTTCAGCAGGGTCACCTTGATCTCACCCCGATAGCCGGCATCGACCGTACCGGGTGCGTTGACAATGGTCACCCCCAACCTAGCGCCCAATCCGGACCGGGGGTGAATGAAAGCGGCGTAGCCGTCCGGCAGCGCGATCGCGACGCCCGTCGGGACGACGGCGCGCTCCCCCGGCGCCAGCTCGACGTCCACGGCCGCGACCAGATCGGCGCCCGCGTCGCCCGGATGCGCGTAGGCCGGCAGGGGCAGCTCGGGATCCAGCCGCTTGATCAGCACATCGACCTTGCTCACGGGCTCCACCTCAACGCGTACCTGCCGGAGGACCACCCGACCCTACCGACGGCGCCGTGCCCGGACGCGGCCGAAACGCCGCCGTGGGACACCGCCGCCGCGCGGGTCCGGCAGTTGACCCTACCCGTTCCCGGACGTGACCACTTCCGGAAGGTTTATCCCCGAAGCGGTAGATCACGCGTAGCGTCACCCCTGTTACCCGCGGTGCTTCTGTGGGGCGTGCGTCCCGCAGGGAGGGGGCGGCATGGGCATGGCTGGACGCGAGGTCACCCACCGTTCGCTGGACGGCGTGCGGGTCCGGCTCGCCGGCGCCCACGACCTCGGGCGCCCGTGCACGTCAGTGGCGCGGATCGCCGACCGCGGCCGGCTCCACGAGATCTCCGGCGGCACCCGCGCGGACGCGCTCGGCTGGGCCGAGGACATCGGCGTCGAGCGCTTCGAGCAGGAGTTCCGGCTGCAGGGCGGACGGCTGCGGGTCGGCCGGGCCGAGACCCGCGACCCCGACACCGGGCAGCGCGACCCCGTCCTCGCCGCCGTGTGGGAGGGCCGCCGCCACGCGGTGTTCACCCACCTCTACCACGGGCGCCCGGCGGACGCGGTGGCGTTCTTCGGCACCGTCCGGCTCACCGAGCACGAGGACGGCATCGTCGCCGTGCCGCGCGGCCGCGCCCGGCGCGCCGAGCCGGCCGAGATGGTCAAGGAGGTCCCGGGCCTCGGCCTGCTGGAGATCACGCCGCTGACGGCGGGCACCCGCCGCCGGCTGCCGCCCTGGCGGGGCGCCCGGGTCGCGGGCGGCGAGCTGTTCCAGGACACCGTCGAGGGCCAGGGGCCCTACTTCCTGCTGGCGCTGAGATCGCTGCTGGTGACCGTCCTGCCGGAGGAGGACCGGGTGCGCGAGGTCCCCCGGCGGCTCGCCGGGCTGGCGGTCGAGGCGGTCCGGTGACCGGCCCGCTCGCCGGGGTCGCGGTCTCGCTGGTGCTCCTGGCGTCGGCGTTCGGCCAGGCCGCCCGTCCCCGCGCGCTCGCCGCCGCGCTGCGCGCGCACCGGGTGCTCCCGCGCGCCGCCGC
>NZ_JBFARO010000099.1:0-29809 GCF_040677125.1 Actinomadura sp. NPDC049382 | reverse complement strand
CGGGCAGCCGGGCGGCAGCGCGGCCGGGTCCGGCGGCGCCCCCTTGATCGGGACGAGCGGCGCGCCGCGCCGGTCCAGCCGCGGCACCGACGCCAGCAGGCCCCTGGTGTAGGGGTGGGCGGGCCGCTCGTACAGCTCCCGGGCGGGCGCCTGCTCGGCCACGGACCCGGCGTACATGACGACGATGCGGTCCGCGACGCCGGCGACGACGCCGAGGTCGTGGGTGATCAGCACCATGCCCATCCGCAGCTCCTCCTGGAGCCCGGCGAGCAGCCGCATGATCTGCGCCTGGACGGTCACGTCCAGCGCGGTCGTCGGCTCGTCGGCGATCAGCACGTCCGGCTCCAGCGCCAGCGCCATCGCGATCATGATGCGCTGGCGCATGCCGCCGGAGAACTGGTGCGGGTAGTCGCCGAGCCGCTTGGCCGCCGACGGGATCCGCACCCGCTCCATCAGCTCGACGGCCTTGTCCCGGGCGGCCCGCCGTCCGAGGCCGCGGTGCACCCGGTACATCTCGCGGAGCTGGTCGCCGACCGTGAACACCGGGTTCAGCGCGCTCAGCGCGTCCTGGAAGACCATCGAGACGCGGTCGCCGCGGTAGCCGCGGCGGCGCCGCTCGGGCAGGCCGAGCAGCTCCTCGCCGCGCAGCCGCACCGACCCGCGCTCGACGCGGGCGGGCGGGGAGTCGAGGATGCCCATCACCGCCTGCGCGGCGACGCTCTTGCCCGACCCCGACTCGCCGAGGATCGCGAGCGTCTCGCCCTCGTCGAGGCTGTACGACAGGCCGTTCACCGCGCGGACGTCCCGGCCGCGCACGCGGAACACCACGTGCAGGTCGTCGACGCTCAGCAGCGGCGGCGGCGCGGGGGGCGCATCGTCCTTCACATCCGTGAGCATTCAGGGTCACCGCAGCTTCGGGTCGAGGGCGTCGCGGACGGCGTCGCCGAGCATCAGGAAGCTCAGCACCGTCGCCGACAGGAACACGGCGGGGAAGACCAGCAGGTGCGGGTGGTCGATGAAGGAGTCCTTCGCCTGGTTCAGCTGGAGCCCCCAGGAGACCTCCGGGTACTGCAGGCCGACGCCGAGGAAGTCCAGCGTGGCCTCCCCCACGATCACGTTGCCGACGTTGAGGGTGGCGACCACGATCACCGGGGCGATCGCGTTCGGCAGGATGTGCCGGGCCATGATCCGGGCGTCGGACGCGCCGAGCAGCCGCGCCGCCTGCACGTAGTCGGCGTCCCGGACGGAGATCACCTGGCCCCGCATGATGCGGATCATCGTCGTCCAGCCGAGCAGCACCAGCACCAGCGTCATCGCCCACACGCCGTGCGAGGGGAACGCCACCAGGATCACCGTGGCGCCCAGCACGAACGGCAGCCCGAAGAACACGTCGGTGAGCCGCGCGATCACCGCGTCCATGATCCCGCCGTAGTACCCCGACAGCAGCCCGAACACCATCGCGATCAGCAGCGCGAACAGGGTGACGGCGACGCCGATGAGCAGCGTCGGGCGGGCGCCGTGCACGACGTGCGCGTAGTAGTCGCAGCCCGCGAGGTCGGTGCCGAACCAGTGGTCGCCGGACGGGCCGGCCTTGGCGGCGTTCGGATCGCAGCCCTGGTTGACGGCCGTGGCGGTGAACAGCCGCGGCAGCAGGGCCATCACCGCGACGAACGCCAGGATCGTCACCGAGATCCAGAACACCCAGCGGCGGCGCAGGTCGCGCCACGCGTCGTCCCACAGCGACGCCCGGCCGATCCCGCCGCCGGCGGCGGCGACCGCCGCCGCGCTCGTCCCGGCGGCGCTCGTCCCGGCGGTGAGCGCCCCCGCCGCGTCGGGCGCCGGTTCGGCCTCGGCGCCCGGCGGGCCCGCGTCCTCGATCTTCATGCGCGCCTCACTCGTACCTGATCCGCGGGTCGAGCACCCCGTACAGCAGGTCCACGACCAGGTTGACCAGCAGGAAGATCAGCACCAGCACGGTGACCGCGCCGACCACGACCGGGCCCTCCTTCAGCTGGATCGACTGGAACACCTGCTGCCCGATGCCCGGCAGGTTGAAGATGCCCTCGGTCACCACCGCGCCGCCCATCAGGTTCCCGAAGTCGACGCCGAGATAGGTCACCACGGGGATGAGCGAGTTGCGGAGCGCGTGCCGGCCGACCACCCGCGCCCGCGACAGGCCCTTGGCGTTCGCGGTGCGCACGTAGTCGGCCCGCAGGTTCTCCGACAGGCTCGTGCGCGTCAGCCGCGCCACGTACGACAGGCCGAGCGAGCCGAGCACGATGCCCGGCAGCAGGTAGCTCACCGGCCAGCCCTCGTCCGTCCCGGCGGTGGGGAAGATCTGCCAGTGCAGCCCGAACAGCAGCTGCGCGGCGTACCCGAGGACGAACACCGGCACCGCGATCACCAGCGTCGTCCCGCCGAGGACGAGGGTGTCGGCGAACCGGCCGCGGCGCAGCCCCGCCCACACGCCGAGCGCGATCCCGATGGCCAGCTCGAAGATCCAG
The DNA here is from genome assembly GCF_040677125.1 of Actinomadura sp. NPDC049382. Taxonomy (NCBI): domain Bacteria; kingdom Bacillati; phylum Actinomycetota; class Actinomycetes; order Streptosporangiales; family Thermomonosporaceae; genus Actinomadura; species Actinomadura sp. NPDC049382. Next base: position 27,305 of record NZ_JBFARO010000099.1, on the reverse strand, counting down.
GCGGTGAGGGCGAGCCGCGCGGTCACCGTCCACCGCCCGCTGAGCATCTCCGACACGCTCTGGCCGGTGTAGTTCTCGCCCAGGTCGCCCTGGGCGAGGCCCCACATGTACTTCCCGTACTGCACCAGCAGCGGGTCGTTGAGGTTGTACCGGTCCCGGAGCGTCTGCAGGACGTTGTCCGGGACCGGCTTGTCCCCGGCGAGCGCCTGGATCGGGTCGCCCGGAAGCGCGAACACCATCACGTAGATGAGCAGCGTCGTGCCGAAGAAGACGGGGACCGCCTGCAAGAGCCGCCGTAGGACGTACCTCCACATCGCCGGTTACTTCACCGTCACGTCGGTGGCGACCAGACCCGTCGAGTACGGAGTGATCGTGACGTTCTCGACGTTCTTCGAGCGGCCGCCCTCGCCCGCCCACGTCCACAGCGGGATCATCGGCATCTCCCGGATCGCGATGTCCTCGGCCTGGTTGTAGAGCGCGAGCGCCTGCTGCTGGTCGGCGGCCCGGTTGGCCTTGGCGATGAGGTCGTCGAACTCCTGGTTCTTCCAGCCCATGCGGTTGTCGGCCGACCCCCACATGTTCTCCAGGTAGTTCTGCGGGCTCGGGTAGTCGGCCTCCCAGTTCTGCCGGTAGGGGCCCTTCTCCTTGCGCTCGCGCAGCATCGAGAAGTAGTCGGACGCGGGCACCTGCCGGAACTGGACGTCGGTGATGCCGAGGTTGTCGCGCAGCGAGTTCGCGATGATCCGCATCCACTGCGCGTAGGTCGGCTGCGCGTTGGAGAAGTACAGCTCCATCGTCCCCTTGAACCCGCCGGCCTTGTCGAACAGCTGCTTGGCCTTCGCCGGGTCGTAGGTGCACAGCTCACCGCACGCGTTGGGGCGGTGGCCGGGGATGATGGACGGGATCAGCGAGTCGGCGGGGAAGTAGTCGCCGTTGTAGACCGCCTTGTTGATGCCCTGGCGGTCGATGACCATCGAGATGGCCTTGCGCAGGTCCGGGTTGGCGAACCGCTTGTCGAACACCGGGAAGCCCAGGTAGTCCGTGGTGCTCATCTTCCGGGCGAGGAACCGGTCCCCCAGCAGCCGCTTGGCCTCGGGGACCTTCGCCGACGGGATCGTCTGCAGGACGTCGATCCGGCCCGCCCGCAGATCGGTGTAGGCGGTGTCGGCGTTGGAGTAGCTCTTCCAGGTCACGCCCTTGTTCTTCGCCTTGCGCGGCCCCGCGTAGCCCGGGTAGGCGACCAGCTTGATCTGCTTGTTGCGCTCCCAGTTCCCGTCCATCTGGTACGGGCCGTTGCCGATCGGGTGCTCCTCGAACGCCTTCAGGTCCTTCAGGCCCGCGCTCGGCATCGGCGCGTACGCCGGGTACGTCAGCAGCAGCGGGAACTGGCTGAACGGCGCGTTCAGCGTGACCTTGAGCGTGTCGGCGCCGGTGACCTCCAGCCCCGACAGCTTCTCGGCCTTCGGCTTGGCGTTCTCGTCCTCGGGGTTCATCTCCTCGTAGCCCTTGATGTACGAGAAGTAGGAGTTGGCGCCCATGGCGTTCGGGCCGTACGCCGCGTTGTTCCACGCGTCGGCGAAGCTCTGCGCGGTCACCGGCTCGCCGTTGTGGAACTTCTGCCCCGCCCGCAGCTTGACCGTCCAGACCTTCTGGTCGCCGGAGGTGACGGACTCCGCGGCCAGCGGCACCGCCTTGCCGTCCTGGTCGAGCGTCATCAGGTTGTCGAACAGCTCGGTGATCACGTCGAAGGCGTAGCTGCCGGTCGTGTTGGCGGGCACCAGGTGGTCGGGCTCGGAGTGCCCCACGGTGAACGTCCCGTCGCTCGCCCCCGCCTCATCGCCGCCGCAGGCCGACAGCCCCAGCGACGCCGTGAGCGCCACCGCGACGGCGCCCGCGATCTTCCACCGCACACCCCATTGGCTGGTCATGCTCCTCCTCGGCCCCGGTCCACGGGCTCTTGGCCGCCCGCCGCACCTCGATTGTTGGCAGGGTCGTACTCGCGGTGACGTTTTGCACACAGCGCTGACGGAGTCGAAACCGGATCGAGACGTTCTTGATCATGCTTCTCCGATTCCCCGTGCGACACACCGCCACTCCGTTGACACGGGGCGGTCCCCGGGGAAAATGAAGCCTCGTCGCGAATCGGAGGTGCGATGGAGGACGGGGCGGACACCGAGGCCGGCCGGATCTGTGCTGATCTGATCCGCTTCGACACCACCAACCGGGGCGAAGGGGTCGCCCATCCGGAGCGCCCGGCGGCCGAGCACGTCGCCGCGCTGCTGGACGAGGTCGGCGTGGAGGCGCGCGTCGTGGAGTCGGCGCCCGGCCGGGCGAGCGTCCTCGCCCGCGTGCCCGGCACCGACCCGTCGCATCCGGCGTTCCTGATCCACGGGCACCTCGACGTGGTCCCGGCCGACGCCGCCGACTGGACCGTGCCGCCGTTCTCCGGCGAGGTGCGGGACGGGTGCGTGTGGGGGCGCGGCGCGGTCGACATGAAGGGCAGCCTCGCGATGACGCTCGCGGTCGTCCGGCGGCGGCTGCGCGAGGGGCGGCGCACGCGCGGCGACCTGGTGCTGGCGTTCCTCGCCGACGAGGAGTGCACCGGCGACTACGGGTCGCGGTACGTGGTGCGGGAGCACCGCGAGGTCTTCGAGGGCTGCACGGAGGCGATCAGCGAGTCCGGCGGGTTCAGCGTGGAGGCCGACGGCCGGCGGATCTACCCGGTCGCGACGGGCGAGCGCGGCACCACGTGGCTCAAGCTGACGGCGCGCGGCACCGCCGGGCACGGGTCGAAGCCGGCGCCCGACAACGCGGTCGCCGAGATCGCGCACGCGGTGTCGCGGCTGGCCGCCCACGAGTGGCCCGTCCGGCTGACGCCGGGCGTCCGCGCGCTGCTCGACGGGCTCGCGAAGGCGCTCGGCACGACCATCGACCACGACCGCCTCGACGCGGAGGCCGCGCGGCTCGGCCGGGCCGGCCACCTGTTCGCCGGGACGATCCGCAACTCGGCCAACCCGACCCGGCTGGACGCCGGGTACAAGGTCAACGTCGTGCCCGGCACGGCGACCGCGCAGGTCGACGGCCGCTACCTGCCCGGCACCGGCGAGGAGTTCCTCGCCACGATCGACCGGCTGCTCGGCCCCCGCGTCACCCGCGAGTTCATCAACTACGAGGAGGCCCCGGCGGCCGACCCGGCCGGCCCGACGTTCACCGCCCTCGCCGAGGCGCTCCGCACCGAGGACCCGCAGGCCCACCCCGTCCCCTACGTGATGGCGGGCGGCACCGACGCGAAGTCGTTCCACCGCATCGGCATCACCAGCTACGGCTTCGCGCCCCTGCGCCTCACGCCGGACCTCGACTACTTCGGCATGTTCCACGGGGTGGACGAACGCGTCCCCCTCGACGGCCTGGCCTTCGGTACCCGCGTCCTGGACCACCTCCTGGACACCCGCTGATCCGCGGCGCGCAGGCGGGCGGAGTGGCGGCCCGGTCGTGCGAGCACGACCGGGCCTGCGCACGGACGGGTCACCGGGACTTCTGGTAGCTCCTCACCGAGTAGGTCGCCAGCGCCACCGTCGCCGCGGCCAGGGCCAGCAGCCAGGAGCCGTGCAGGGCGGCCGACGGCCAGTCCGGGTCGGCGGACAGGGCCGCGCGGGCGGTGTCGAGCGCCCAGCTCACCGGATTGGCGGCGGCCACGTGCCCGATCCAGGACGGCATCAGGTTCGCGGGCATGAACGCCGAGGACAGGAACGTGAGCGGCAGCAGCAGCATCACGTTCAGGCCGATGATGGTGTTGCGGTCCCGCACGAGCAGCGCGAGCGTGTTCGACAGGGCCGCGAGGACGATGCCGATCAGCACCGAGGCGGCGACCAGGACGGCCAGGCCCGCGGGGCCTCCCGGGTAGTCCGCGCCGGCCGCCCAGCCCAGCAGGACGATCACCAGGGACTGGAACGCCGTGCTGAGGGCCTGCTCGACGACGCCGGCGTGCACGATCGCGCTGCGGCGCACCGGGGTGACGAGGAAGCGGTCGAGGGTGCCGCGCTCGATCTCGTCCATCGTCGCCATCCCGGCGAAGGAGTTCAGCGACACCGCGTTCATGACCACGACGCCGGGGACGATGTAGTCCAGGTAGGACTGGGCGCCGAACCCGGGGAGCTCCGCGACCCGCTTGAACAGCTCGCCGAACAGGAACAGCCAGATCATCGGCTGCGCCAGCGTCATGACGAGGACGGCGGGGTTGCGCAGCAGCGCCGTCAGGCGCCGGTGGGTCATCCACCAGGTGCCGGTCACCAGCGCGGTCATCGGGCGCCTCCTGCGGTCGCGGGCTCGGCCTCGGCCAGGCGGCGCCCGGCGTAGCGGAGGTAGACGTCGTCAAGCGAGGGCCGGGCGACGGTCGCGGTCGCCGCGGGGACGCCCGCCTGGTCGAGGGCCGCGAGGACGGCCGGGACGGCGGCGGCGCCGTCACCGGTGCGGGCGCTGAGGCGCGGGCCGTCCAGGACGATCTCGCGGACGCCGGGGAGCCGGCCGAGCGCCTCCCGCACCACCGGCTCCGGGGGCGCCTCCGGCCAGGCGACGTGCACGGCGTCGCCGCGCAGCTCGCCCTTGAGCCCGTCGGGGGTGCCCGTCACGACGACGCGGCCCCCGTCGACGATCGCGACCCGCCCGGCGAGCCGGTCGGCCTCCTCCAGGTAGTGGGTGGTCAGCAGGATCGCGAGGGCGTCGTCGCCGGCGAGCCGGGCGATCTCGGCCCACAGGGCGGCGCGCGCCTCGGGGTCGAGGCCGGTGGTGGGCTCGTCGAGGAACAGCACCCGCGGGCGGTGGACGAGGCCGAGCGCGACGTCCAGGCGCCGCCGCATGCCGCCCGAGTAGGTCTTCACGCGGCGCGCCGCCGCGTCGTCCAGGCCGAAGCGGGCGAGCAGCTCGGCGGCCCGCCGCCGCGCCCGCGCGCCGGACAGCCCGTACAGGCGGCCCTGCAGGACGAGGTTGTCGCGGCCGCTCGCCTCCGGGTCGGCGCCGGACTTCTGCGCCACGACCCCGATCAGCCGGCGGACCCGGTCGGGCCGGCGCAGCACGTCGTGGCCCGCCACGGCGGCGGTGCCCGCGTCCGGCCTGATCAGCGTGGTGAGGATCTTGACGGTGGTGGACTTGCCGGCCCCGTTGGGGCCGAGCAGCCCGACGATCTCGCCCTGGCCGACGGTGATGGACAGCCCGTCCAGGGCCCGGACGTCGCCGGGATAGGTCTTCACGAGGCCCTCGGCCTCGATGGCGTGCGCCATGGTTCCTCCGTGCTCGACGGAGGGGTCCCGGATAGGCTGGAGATGCGTGCTCGCCGCCAGGGCCCGCTCCGTGCGGATCTTCGGTGGTGGGTTCTCCGGCCCGGCGGCGGTGTTGCCGCACCGCCGCCGGGCCGCTTCCGCGCTACTCCTGGGGGGCTCCCCTCTCCGCCATCTCGGCGATCTCGGGCGGCAGCTCTCCGGTCCGGTGGAAGGCGCGCCACATGTCGAGGTGCGGCAGGGTGCCGTCCTCGATCTCGGCGAGGAAGCCGCGCACCCACGCGGCCTCGGCGCGCCTGATCGCCAGGTCGTACTCCTCCTCGATCAGGAAGATGCGCGGCACCTCGGCGGCCGCGAGCCCCTCCTCGTCGGCGGCGATCTGCCGCTCCAGCGCGTCGAGGCGGCGGCGCAGCAGGACGGCGACCTCGTCCGGGCCGAGCGCGCCGAGGACCGACAGCCCCGCCTCGAACCGCGGCACCTCGCGCTCGGGCACGGCGATCAGCTCGCGGACCCAGTCGGCGAGCTCCGCCGTGCCCGCGTCGGTGATGCGGTAGACGGTCCGCTCCGGCCGCGCCCCTTCACGGACGCTGCCCTCGACGGCCAGGAAGCCGTGCTTCTCCAGGTTGCCGACGACCGTGTAGAGCGACCCCCACTTGATGTCCATGTCGCGGTCCTTCCCGCGGGCGCGCATCACGGCGGCCATCTCGTACGGGTGCATCGGCTTGGCGGAGACCGTCGACAGCACGGCGAGGCCGAGGAGGTTGCCCACCTTGCGCCGCTTGGCCATCCCCGGCCTCCTCGTCCACGAATACTCGTTTGCGAGTATAGGTCGCGGCCTCCGCCCCGTCCAGACCCGATCCGGGCGGCGCGCCGCGGGGTAGAGACCAGGCGTGGACTTCAGCAGCGCGGCCGACGAGCTCTACGGCGTGCCGCCCGCGCGGTTCGTGGAGACGCGCAAGCGGCTCGCGCGGGAGGCCAAGGACGCCGGCGACGCCGCCCTCGCCAAGCGCATCGGCGCCCTGCGCCGCCCGACGCTGTCGGCCTGGGCGGTGAACCTGCTCAGCCGCTCCGCCGCCGGGGAACTGGGGCGGCTGCTGGACGTGGGCGCCGAGCTGCGCTCGGCGTGGGGCGCCGGCGGCGGCCTGCGCGACCTGGAGCAGCGCCGTGCCGAACTGGTCGCCTCGCTCGTGCGGACGGCGGGCGACCTCGCGGCCGAGGCGGGCGGCGACCTGCGCGAGCAGGCCGTCCGGGAGGTCGAGGACACGCTGCAGGCCGCGACCGTGGACGCGGAGATCGCCGACGACGTCCGGGCGGGACGCCTGGCGCAGCCCCGCAGCCACACCGGTTTCGTCCCCGCCGGCTTCCCGATGGCACCGCCGGAGAGGAAGCGCGCGAAGCCCGAGCCGGAGCCGGAGCCGGAGGAGGCGCCCGAGCCGGAGCCGAGGAAGAAGGAGAAGGAGGAGCCCGAGCGGCCGAGGCCGACCGTGACGCGGACGAGCGCGGCGCGGGCGCGGCGCGCCGAGACGCTGCGCAGGCGCGCCGAGGAGGCCGAACGCAAGCTGGCCGAGCGCACCGAGCGGGCGGACGCCGCGAAACGCGAGGCCGGCGAGGCGTCCGCCGAGGTCGGGCGGCTCCGCCGCGAACTGGAGCGCGCGACCGCAGACCGGGACGCCGCGGCCCGCCGGGCCGAGCGCGCCGAGCAGCACCGGGCGCGGGCGGAGGAGGCCGCGCGCGAGGCCCGCACGGCCGCCGCCGAGGCCCGCCGCGCCGCCGAACGTGACGCGCGGCACGGCTGACCGGCCCCCCGGCGGCGTCGCGGGCGTCCGGCATCAAGTAGGTTCAAGTAGAACGTGATTCGAGGATCAAGGGGGCGCGCGGTGACGGCACCGGTCGTGGAGCAGCCGACTGACTGGACCGAACCGGGCGCTCATCCGGTGGTGCCGGGGGTGCACCGGATCCCCCTGGCGCTGCCCATCCCGTCGCTGCACGCCGTCAACGTCTACGTGATCGAGGACGACGGCGGCCCCGTCGTCGTCGACTCCGGCTGGGCGATGCCCGACACGCGCACGACCCTGGAGAAGGCCCTCCGCTCGCTCGGCCACGGGCTGGACGACGTCGCGCAGTTCCTTGTCACCCACGCGCACTGGGACCACTACTCGCAGGCCCTCGCGCTGCGCGAGTCGTTCGGGACGCGGGTGCGGATCGGGCGCGGCGAGCGGCCGTCGATCGAGGCGTTCGACGTCCGGCGGGGCCTGCACCCCCGCCAGGTCGAGATGCTGCGCCGCTGCGGCGCGGACGCCCTGGCCGCCGAGATCGCCGGGATGCCGGTGGACCGCTCCGAGCGGGACATCCCCCACACGCTGCCGGACGCCTGGCTCGACGACGGCGAGCGCGTCGGCCTCACCGTCCGGGACCTGGACGTGTTCGCCACGCCGGGCCACACGCGCGGCCACATCGTGCTGCGGGACGCCGCCGCCGGGCTGCTGTTCGCGGGCGACCACATCCTGCCGCACATCACCCCGTCCATCGGGCTGGAGACGGAGCCGGAGCGCAAGCCGCTGCGCAGCTACCTGGAGTCGCTGCGGCTCGTCCGCGACATGCCGGACACGCTGCTGCTGCCCGCGCACGGCCCGGTGAAGCCGAGCGTGCACACCCGGATCGACGAGCTGCTGGAGCACCACGCCGAGCGCCTCGACGCCGCCGCCGCGCAGGTCCGGGCGGGCCGCGACACGGCGTTCGCGGCCGCCGAGGCGATGCCGTGGACCCGCCGCCGGCGCAGCCTCGCCGACCTGGACGCCTTCAGCCGGATGCTGGCCGTCCTGGAGATCGAGGCGCACCTGGACGTGCTCGCCGACCGCGGCGTCCTCGACGTCCACGAGGAGGGCGGCGTCCGCCGCTACGCCGCGAAGCGCTGACCCGCCCGGAGGCGCCCGAGCACCGCCGGGTTACGCTGATCGCCGGTCTCCCAGCGGAAGGAGCGGCGATGACGGTCGCCCCCGAGTTCACTGCGATCACGTCCGCGGCGGAGCTGCGCGAGCTGCTCGGCGCGCCGATGCGGCGGGCGATCGACAAGGAGCGCGTCACCCTGCACGCGTGGGACCGGGAGTGGCTCGCCCACTCCCCGCTCTGCCTGATCTCCACCAGCGACGCCGCCGGCAACTGCGACGTCTCCCCCAAGGGCGACCCGCCCGGGTTCGTGCACGTCATCGACGACACCACGATCGCCATCCCGGACCGGCCCGGCAACCGCCGCGCCGACGGGTTCATGAACGTGCTGAGCAATCCGCACGTCGGGCTGATCTTCCTGGTGCCGGGGCGCGGCGAGACCCTGCGGATCAACGGCCGGGCCACCCTCGTCCGGGACGCGCCGTTCTTCGACGAGATGGTCGTCCGCGGCCACCGGCCCGCGCTCGCGCTGATCGTGGACATCGAGCAGATCTTCTTCCACTGCGCGAAGGCGCTGATGCGCTCCAAGGTGTGGAAGCCCGAGACGTGGGACCCCGAGTCGCTGCCGGCGCACGCCCGGATCGTCAAGGACGTCCAGTACACCGAGGAGACCCTGGAGCAGTTGGAGACCCACTACTCCGAGGCGAACTACGACAAGAAGCTCTACGGGAGCTGACCGGCGGTACGAAAGGACCCCCGCGCTTCGCGCGCGGGGGTCGGACGGTGGTCGCGGTCAGCCGCTCTTGCGCCGGAACTGCCGCTGATGGTCGGCGCGGTCATGCGCGCCGCGCACCTTCGAGCCGTTCCTGCCGGTCGCGCCGGCGTTCTTCGCCGCCGCTCCGCGCTTGCGCTCCAGGGCCTCCCGGAACCTGCGCTTGACGTCGTCCTCGCCTTCGGCGGGTTCTCCTGACGTTTCGGCCATGCGGACCTCCAGCTCTCTTAGGGGCACCTCCCAGCCTCACACATCGCGCGGGGATTCGGCCATCCGGGTCCGTCCGAAAGATCATTTTGGGCGATTCCACCGCAATCAGCGTCGGCGGCGAACGATCTCTCCTATGGTTTGTGCACGTGGAGCCCCAGACGCCGCAGGCAGACCCCGCACCCGCGCACCCCCCGCTGGAGGCGCTCGCCGTCCAGCCCCTGCTGAACCGCGACTACGAGTCCCGCCCCGCGGTCTTCTACGAGCGGCTGCGCGCGGAGTACGGACCGGTGGCGCCGGTGGACGTCCTCGGCGTCCCGGCGTGGCTCGTGATCGGCTACACGCAGACGCTCGACATCATGCGCGACGCCCGCGGGGTCTGGAGCCGCCGCGTCGAGAACTGGCGCCAGTACCGCGACGGCGCCGTCCCGGCGGACTGGCCGATGCTGCCGGTGGTGCTGTCCGACAACTCGGCGTTCCGCGACGGCGCCGACTCCACCCGGCTCCGCAGCGCCTGGAGCGAGGGCCTGCGCCCCTTCCAGGAGCGCGCCCGGCCCGAGGCGAAGGCGCTCGAACTGGCCGTCCGCCGGTACGCCGACGAGCTGATCACCGTGCTGTCGGAGAGCGGCGCGTCCGGGTGGGCCGACCTGTCCGCCCAGTACGCGCGCCCGCTGCCGCTGATGGTGATCGGCCGGCTGCTCGGCACCGCCGCCGACGGCGACGACGAGATGATCATCGACCTGTGGCGGGTGATGGACGCCGGCCCGGACGCGCAGGAGGCGTCCGACCGGCTGCACGCCCGGTTCGCGGACGTGTGCGCCGCGCGCGTCGCGTCCCCCGGAGCCGACCTGCCGTCCTACATGCTCGCCGCCGTCCCCGACCTGACCGCCGAGGAGCTCACCCGCGAGATGGCGATGCTGTCGGGGCTCGTCGGCGACGTCACCGGGACGCTGATCTGCAACACCATCACCGAGGTGCTGATCGGCGACACCGGCGCCCGCGACAGCATGTCCGCCGGCATGATCCAGGAGGCGATCAACCGGGCGGCGGCGGCGAACCCGCCGATGGCGAACCTGTCGTTCCGGTGGGCCAAGGCGGACGTCCGGCTCGGCAAGTTCCAGATCGCGGCCGGCGACCCGGTCATGGTGTCGCCCGCCGCCGCCCACCTGGATCCGGCGTTCACCGGCGCCACGGCGCCGGACTCGATCTACTCCTCCCGCGCCCACCTGGCCTGGAGCGCCGGCCCGCACGCCTGCCTCGGCCGCGACCTCGCCACCACCATCACGACGATCGCCGTGGAGCGGCTGTTCGACCGGTTCTCCGCGCTGCGGCTCGCGCTGCCCGCCGACCAGCTCCCCTGGCGGTCGTCCCCGCTGATGCGGGGCCTGCGGTCGCTGCCGGTCAACTACGAGCTGGCCGGTCCGCCGCCCGAGCCGCACCCGGCCCCGCCCGCCGCCGAGGAGGCCGCGGAGGACACCGCACCGGACGAGCCCGCCGAGAACTCGCTGGCGCGGCGCGTCCTGCGGCTCATCCGCCGGTCCTAGCCCGGCCGGGCACGGGGCCGTCCAAGATCGGCCGCATGTTTGGACACGGCCGCCCGGGAACGCTCTTCCCATGCCAGACATGAGCGACAAGCACGGACCGAGGGCCGATGACGAGATCGGCCGCGAGACGCACGGCATGGTCAGCGGCGGGCACTCCACCCACGCCGAGGAGTTCAAGGAGCCCGAGCCGTTCTCCGACGACTACCCGGCGGACCCGAACGCGTCCGCCGCCGGGGACCGCGAGGGCTCCCCGCCCGGCATGAGCGCGCGGGACGTGGAGGGCCGCAGCGCCCTCGCCCGGATGCTCAGCGGCGTCCGCTACCCGGCCCGCCCGAACGAACTCGTCCGCCACGCCGCCGAGGCCGGCGCCCCGGACGAGGCCGTCGACCAGCTCCGCACCCTCCCGAAACGCGAGTACGAGAACGTCGCCGACATCGCCGAGGAACTCGGCTACGGCCGCGAGGAACGCCGCTACTAACCACCACCTCCGCTAGGACTGGCGAGGGCTGCGGGTGCGGGTGCGGGTGCGGAGAAGGGGGATCTGGCCGCCGGCGGCCACCAGGTCTCGCTGGCGCGGGGACAGGCGGTGCCGTGCCCGGTACGTCTCGTTCTTGGTGGTGTTGCGGACGTCGATCTCGGTCCCGGCCTTCAGGGCGTCCCGGATGTTCTCCACGCGCAGCACGTCGCCCTGCTCCACGCGGTCGTAGTCGTCCTCGGCGGTGAATTCGAGGGGCAGGATCCCGAAGTTGACGAGGTTCTGCCAGTGGATCCGCGCGTACCCGCGGGCGAGGACGAGCCGCAGCCCGAGGTGGCGGGGCGCGATGGCGGCGTGCTCGCGCGACGAGCCCTGGCCGTAGTTGCGGCCGCCGACGACGGCGTGCGGGCCGGTCTCGCGGGCCCGGTCGGGGTAGTCCTCGTCGAGCTGGACGAAGGCGAAGTCGGCGAGCCGGGCGATGTCGCTGCGGAACGGCAGGGCCCGCGCGCCCGCGGGCAGGATCTCGTCGGTGGACACGTCGTCGCCGACCTTGATGGCGACGGGGATCTCCAGTTCGTCGGGGAGCGGGTCCAGTTCCGGCAGGACGCCGATGCTCGGCGCCTTATCCAGTTCGACGCGGCGGGCCTCGTCCTCGGGCGGCGGCGCTTCGAGCATGTCGCGGTTGACGCTGGAGGCGGCCGGGAGGCGGACGGCCGGCGGGTCCGTGCCGAGGTCGCGCGGGTCGGTGATCCGGCCGGTGAGCGCGGCGGCCGCGGCGGTCTCCGGTGAGCACAGCCAGACCCGGTCGTCCTTGGTGCCGGAGCGGCCGGGGAAGTTGCGCGGCATGGTCCGCAGGCTGTTGCGGCCGATCGCGGGCGCCTGCCCCATGCCGATGCAGCCCATGCAGCCGGTCTGGTGGATGCGGGCGCCGGCCTGCACGAGGTCGGTGGTCGCGCCCATCCGGGTGAGGTCTACGAGGATCTGCCGGGACGTCGGGTTCACGTCCAGCGACACCCGCGGGTGCACCTGGCGGCCCTTCACGATGGCCGCGACGGACGCGAAGTCGCGCAGCCCGGGGTTCGCCGACGAGCCGACGACGACCTGGTGGACCTCCTCCCCCGCGACCTCCCGCACCGGGACGACGTCGCCGGGCGAGCTGGGGCGGGCGATCAGCGGCTCCAGCGCGGACAGGTCGATCTCCTCGGTGACGTCGTAGGACGCGTCCGGGTCGGCGGTGATCTCGGTGAAGTCGTCCTCGCGGTCCTCGGCGCGCAGGAACGCGCGGACCTGCTCGTCGGCCGGGAACACCGTCGTCGTCGCGCCCAGCTCGGCGCCCATGTTGGCGATGACGTGCCGGTCCATCGCGGTCAGCGCGGCGAGGCCGGGCCCGTGGTACTCGATGATCCGGTTGACGCCGCCGCGCACCCCGTGCCGGCGCAGCATCTCCAGGATCACGTCCTTGGCGCTGCACCAGGGCGGCGGCTCCCCGGTCAGCCGGACGCCCCAGATCTCCGGCATCGTCACGTGCAGCGGCTCCCCGGCCATCGCCATCGCGACCTCCAGGCCGCCGACGCCGATCGCGAGCATGCCGAGCGACCCCGCCGCGCAGGTGTGGGAGTCGGAGCCGACCATCGTGGCGCCGGGCACGCCGAACCGCTGCATGTGCGTCGGATGCGACACGCCGTTGCCGGGCTTGGAGTACCAGAGCCCGTACCGGCGGGCGGCGGACCGCAGGAAGATGTGGTCGGCCATGTTGCGCTCGTCGGCCTGCAGCAGGTTGTGGTCGACGTACTGGACGGACACGTCCGTGCGGACCCGGTCCAGGTCGAGGGCCTCCAGTTCCAGCATCACCAGCGTGCCGGTCGCGTCCTGGGTGAGGGTCTGGTCGACGCGGATCCCGATCTCGGCGCCGGGCCGCATCTCGCCGCTCACCAGATGCGAGGCGATCAGTTTGCGGGCGACGTTACGGCCCCCCGTGCCGTCTGCCATGCTCTCTCAGCTCCTCTGCTCCTTGCCGTCGCCCGGGACGCTCCCGATCCGGCGGGGTTCGTGGACGGCGCGGTCGGCGGGCGGCCCGCACCAGTGGCCCAGCGCGTCGCGGATCTCGGCGGCGCGCCGGTCGGGGGCGGTCTCGTCGGTGGCCCAGGCGATGTAGCCGTCCGGCCGCACCAGCGCGGTCGTGCGGGTGGCGCCGCCGGCGAGCGCGCAGTGCACCCGTCCCGCCCACCGCTTCGTCGCCAGGTACGTCACGGCGGGGTCGTTCGCGGCGACGACGAGGACGAACATCCCGTCGCCGAGCAGCTCGTACAGCCGGGGCGGGCTGCCCGCCAGCGGCACGTCGGGGGCGCGGCGGCCGGCGAGCCGGTGCGCCCCGCGCGGCGCCGGGTAGGCGATGTCGATGCCGGAGACGGCGCCCGCCAGCCGCCGCGCCACCGGCCGGACGTGCGTCGCCGCCCACGCCGCGGCGCCGCGGGCCGCGCGCAGCCAGCGCGGTTCGGCGAGCGCGAACCGCAGCAGCGCGCCGCTGCCCCGCAGGACCTGCCGCCCGACCGGGTGCCGCTCCTCGTGGTAGCTGTCGAGCAGCCACGACGGCGCCCATCCGCGCAGTTCGGCGGCGAGCTTCCAGCCGAGGTTCGCCGCGTCCTGGACGCCGGTGTTCATGCCCTGCCCGCCCGCCGGGGAGTGGACGTGCGCGGCGTCCCCGGCGAGGAACACCCGCCCGACCCGGTACCTCGGGACCTGCCGTTCGTCGCTGTGGAACCGGGACGTCCAGCGCGGGTCGCGCATGCCGTGGTCGCTGCCGAGCGCGCGGCGGACGACCTCGCGCAGCTCGGCCATGTCGACGGGCTCGGAGTCGGGCGCCTGGTGCCGCCGGTTCCAGGCGATCACCCGGTACCAGCCGTCGCCGAACGGGGCGATGAACGCGAACGCGTCGCCGACGGCGCCGACGGTCAGGGTGGCGGCGGGCGCCTCGTCCAGCCGGACGTCGGCGAGCATCACCGAGCGCACCGCCGCGCGGCCGGGGAACGGCAGCCCGAGCTCCCGTCGGACGGTGCTGCGGACCCCGTCGGCGCCCACCACGTAGGAGGCGCGGCGGGTCGAGGTCTCGCCGCCGGCGGTGCGCACGTCGACGTCCACGCCCGCGGCGTCCTGGCGGAGGCCGGTGACCTCGGCGCCGTGCACGATCTCCGCGCCCGCGGCGAGCGCCCGCTCCTTCAGGACGCGTTCGGTCTCGTACTGCGGGACGACGAGGACGAACGGGAAGCGGCCGGTCAGCCGCGAGAGGTCGAGGGCGGTCGCGCCGAGCAGCCGCAGCGCGCCTACCCGCGTCCCCGCGGCGATCAGGTCGGCGGCGGCGCCGCGCGCGTCCAGGGTCTCCAGGGTGCGGGCGTGCACGGCGAACGCCCGCGTCAGGGTGCTCGTCTCCTCGGCGCGGCGTTCCAGCACCGTGCAGCCGATGCCCGCCGCGGCCAGGTCCCCCGCCAGCAGGAGCCCGGTCGGGCCCGCCCCCACGATCAGCACGTTCCCGGTCGGCCTCCCGGTGGGCGCCATCACGCTCCCCTCTCGACGAACGGCCGGCGGCCCGGCCCTCGCGCAGGGAACACTTCCCACGAACGGCCCGTCCTCACCCTGACGGGAGGCCCGATGCGGCAGGGGTTCCCGGCTTCCGGATCACCCCTGGACACGGCTGTCCCGCCCGGCCCACTCGCGCTCCCGGAGCTGGAACTTCTGGATCTTGCCGGTGGACGTCTTCGGCAGCTCGGCGACGAACTCCACCGTGTCGGGCGCCTTGTACCGGGCGAGGCTCTCCCGGACGTGCCCGATCAGCTCGTCCCCGGTCGCGGCGTGGCCGTCGCGGAGCACGACGAACGCCTTGGGGCGCTCGCCCCATTTGTCGTCGGGCACGGCGACGACGGCGACCTCCAGCACGGCCGGGTGCGAGTCGATGGCCCGCTCGACCTCGACCGTCGAGATGTTCTCGCCGCCGGAGATGATGATGTCCTTGGACCGGTCGCGCAGCTCGACGTAGCCGTCCGGGTGGCGGACGCCGAGGTCGCCGGAGTGGAACCAGCCGCCGCGGAACGCGTGCGCGGTGGCCTCCTCGTCCCGGTGGTAGCCCCTCATGACGTTGTTGCCGCGCATGACGATCTCGCCGAGCGTCTCCCCGTCGGCGGGGACGTCGGCCATGGCGTCGTCGACGACGCGCAGCCCGTCCGTCTGGACCATGCCGACGCCCTGCCGGGCCAGCAGCCGCGCCCGGTCGCCGGTGGGCAGGCCCGGCCAGCCGGGCTGCGGCTCGCACACCGAGTACGGGCCGTAGGTCTCGGTCAGCCCGTAGACGTGCACGATGCGCGCGCCGAGCCGCTCCATCTCCCCGATGATCGTCGGGCTCGGCGGCGCGCCCGCCGTCGTGACCGTCAGCGGCCGCTCCAGCGGATGCGCCTCCGCCGCGTTCGCGATCGTGACCAGCACGGTCGGGGCGCCGTTGAGGTGGGTGACGCCCTCGGCGTCGATGAGCCGCCACACCTCGGCGGCGGCGACGGCGCGCAGGCACACCTGCGTCCCGCCGATCGCGGCGAGCGCCCACGGCGTGCACCAGCCGTTGCAGTGGAACATCGGCAGCGTCCACAGGTAGACGCTGTCGGGCGTGTGCCGGGAGTGCAGGACTTCGCCGAGCGCGTTCAGGTAGGCGCCGCGATGGGTGTAGACGACGCCTTTGGGACGTCCCGTGGTGCCGGACGTGTAGTTGATCGAGATGGCGGCGTTCTCGTCGGGGACGTCCCAGGGCGGCGGGTCGTCGGAGCCGCGCGCCAGCAGGTCGGCGTAGCCGGTGCCGCCGACCGCCGGGTCGGCGTCCGCGCCCGGCGCTGGGATCGTGACGACCTGCGGCAGGCCGTCGGCGACGGGCGCGATCGACGGGTGCAGGGCCGCGTCCACGACCAGCGCCTTCGCCCCCGAGTGGTCGAGGATGTAGCGGATCTCGCCGGGCGCGAGCCGCGTGTTGATCGCGACGAGCACGGCCCCGGCCAGCGGCACGGCGAAGTGGGCGACGAGCAGCTCGGGGACGTTCGGCGCCAGGTAGGCGACCCGGTCGCCGGGCTCGATGCCGGACGCCCGCAGCGCGTGCGCCAGCCGGGTCGCCTCGGCGGCGAACTCGGCGTAGGTGGCGCGGCGGTCCCCGTGGACGTAGGCGGTCTTGTCCGGGAACACCTCCGCCGACCTCTTGAGGAAAGCGAGCGGGGTGAGCGCCGTGTAGCCCGGGCCGTTGTCCATCGGGAGCCTCCGGTGCCGTCTGCTGAGCGCGTCCGGCGCCTCAGCGCGGATGGGACCCTTCATGCTCCCACGGCGGCGGGCTCAGCCCACGGCGTTGCGGGTCAGGATGGAGACGGCCTTGACGGTCTGATGGCCGCGCCATTCCAGCTCGGCGGCCGGCGAGTAGCTGGCGAAGTCGACGCGCCAGCCGCCGTCGTCCTGCTGCTCCTCGTCGAGGCGCCGCAACTCGGCTTGCACCACCTCGTCCTTGAACAGAGCCCTGGCGGGGCGTCCGGGGTAGGGCGCGAAGTCGAGGGGCCGCATCATCTCGTCCTCCAGGCCGCCTTGGACGTGCACGCAGCCGCTCTCCGGGATGTGCCTTCCGAGCGCAGCGATGGTCGCGGTGTCCTCGACGGCGTCGGCCAGCCAGAGCGTGAACGCCAGCTCCAGCGCGTGCAGGTCGTCCTTCGCCCGGACGGTGTCGAGGCAGTAGCGGGTCGCCCGCTCCAGCCACGGATGCCCGGCGACGGCCTTGTCGTGGACGCCGACACGGTGCGCCATCGCGGCGACCACTGCGGTGATCTGCAGCGAGGACGACCCGGTGTCGGCGCCCGCCCAGAACGGCGCGCACCCGGCCGGGTCGGGCACGGGCAGCGCGAACGGGACGCCGCCGTCCGGCAGCGCGACCGACTCCAGCCAGTCGCAGAGCGCGGCGGCCTCCGGCGCCGTGGCGGGCGCCAGTTCCTCGAAGACCTCGAAGGCGTGCAGGGCCGGGCTCAGCTGGCTTGTCCGGGACCGCAGGTCGGGCTCCAGCCCGTGGCCGTAGCCGCCGTCGGGGTTCCGGTAGGCGTTCAGCGCGGACAGCAGCGCGTCCCCGTCACCGTCCCCCGTCACCTGCTCGAAACGGCGCCGGTCGAGAAGGCGCGCGTGCGTGGCCATGAAGTCGGATGCCTTGTCGATGTCCATGGCTCCAGCCTGGCCGCCGCGCCGGCATCCGTCTTGTAGGTTTCGGCCATCACCGGGTAAGGAGCGGCCGCTACCCCTCCCGCAGCGCGAGGCCCAGCGCCCGGAACTGCTCGACCGGGCGGTGGTAGCCGCGCTCGATGTGGTGGACGCCCCGCAGCGTGGACGGCCCCTCCGCGACGGCCGCCGCGAGCACCGCCGAGAACCCGGCCCGGATGTCGGGCATGGTCACGTCCCCGCCGCGGAGCTTGGTCACGCCCCGCACCACGGCCGAGTGCAGCGCCGCCGTGTCGTGGTACCGGCAGGCGGGCCCGCCCAGGCAGGTGTCGTAGACCTCTATCTCCGCGCCCATGCTCTGCAGCGCGGGCACGTACGCGAGCCGGTTCTCGTACACCGTCTCGTGCAGCACCGACATGCCCTCGGCCTGCGTGAAGAGCACCATCAGCGGCGTCTGCCAGTCCGTCGCGAACCCCGGATGGGTGTCGGTCTGCACGGCCGCGGGGCTCAGCCCGTCCGGCGCGGACGCCATGATCCAGTCATCGGTGATCTCGAACTCGGCGCCCATCCGGGCCAGCGTCGTGATCGCGGTGACGAGCCGGTCCTGCGGGCAGCCGTGCACCCGCACCTCTCCCCTGGTCACCAGCCCGGCCACCAGGTAGGAGAACGCCTCGATGCGGTCGCCGTCCAGCCGCGTCTGCGCCCCGCTCAGCCGCTCGACGCCCTCCACCACGATCCGCCGGTCGGGGGCGAACGAGATGCGCGCGCCCATCCGCTGCAGGAACAGCGCCAGCTCGATGATCTCCGGCTCGGTCGCGGCGTTGCGGATGACGGTCTTGCCCTGCGCCCGCACCGCCGCCAGCAGCACCGTCTCGGTGGCGCCGACACTCGGGTACGGGAGCTCGACACGGGTCCCGACCAGCCGCGACGCCCGCGCGTGGATCCCGTCGGCCTCGTGCGTCACCTCGGCCCCGAACGCGCGCAGCGCGTCCACGTGGAAGTCGACCGGGCGCCGCCCGATCGGGTCGCCGCCGACCAGCGGCACGAACGCCTCGCCCGCCCGGTGCAGCAGCGGCCCCAGCATCAGGATCGGGATGCGGTTCAGCCCGGTGAACGCCTTGCCGACGCTCGGGTCCGCCACCGGGCCCGGCACCACCGTGACGTCACCGCCGGAGCGCTCCACCGTCATCCCGATGTGCTCCAGCATGCCCGCGGTGATGCCGACCTCGCCGACGTCCGGCGCGTTGCCGATGGTGCTCGGCGTCTCGCCCAGCATCGCCGCGACCATGTGCTTGCTGACCGCGTTCTTCGCCCCGCGCACGGTGACGTCCCCGCGCAGCGGCCCCGACGGCTCGATCTGCCAAAGCTTCTCAGTCACCCGTGCAGCCTACGGCGTCTCCGCCGCCGACCCGCCGGGCATCGCGTCAGCCGTCGAACGCGCCGACCGGGGCCGCGCCGCGCTAGTTCTCGCCGGGCTCCCACCAGCTCAGGTTGGCGGTGGCCCGGGCCACCGGCTCGATGATCTCCCACGCCTCGGCGATCAGGTCGCCGTCGACGCGCAGGATGTCGACGATCGCGACCTCCGGGCCGCCGTCGGGAAGGCGGCGCCGGGAGTACATCACGACGTGGTCGCCGTCGGCGAGCACGTGCTCGATCTCGACCTGCATGCCGGCGAGCGGGACGAGCGCCGCGCGCACGTTGGCGAGCCATTCCTCCTTGGTGGACGTGGTCGCGTCGGGCCGGTGGTGGACGAAGTCGTCGCGCAGGAACGCCCCGAAGGCGTCGACGTCGCCCGTCCCGATGAGTTCTCCGAGTGCCTGCTGAACGAGGTTCTTGTTCGCTGTGGTCATGGACGCAGTTTTTCCGGGGTTCGCGTCGCTTGTCGATGAACTCCCATTTCATGGCGTCCGGCGGCGCGCTGAGTACCCTCGATGATCGTGGAAACGTTCGGGGAGCTCTTGCGCGGGTGGCGGCACCACCGGCGGCTCAGCCAGCTCGACCTCGCGATCGCCGCCGACGTCTCGGCCCGCCACGTCAGCCTGGTCGAGACGGGCAAGTCGAACCCGAGCCCCGCCATGGTCCTGCGGCTCGCCGAGCATCTCGACGTGCCGCTGCGCGAGCGCAACCGGCTGCTGCTCGCCGCCGGCTTCGCCCCCCGGTACCCCGAGCGGCCGCTCGGCGGCGACGCGCTGCCCGCGGCACGGGACGCGGTCGCCAGGGTGCTCAGCGCGCACGAACCGTATCCGGCGCTGGTCTTCGACCGCCGCTGGAACATCCTGATGACCAACCGCGCCATCGAACCGTTCTTCGCGACCGTCCACCCCGACCTTCTGCGGCCCCCGGTCAACCTGATCCGGCTCGGCCTCGACCCGCGCGGGTTCGCTCCCCTGGTCGTCAACCTGGCCGATGTGCGCGCGGTCTTCCGCTCCAGGATCCTCCGGCAGCTGGCGAAGGCCCCCGACCCCGAGCTCACCGCGCTCTACGAGGAGCTGCTCGCCCCGGACGACCCGTCCGGCACGTCGATCGACGCCGACGTCGTCATCCCGATGATCATCCGCATCGGCGGCCGGGAGGTGCGGCTCTTCTCGACGATCACCACGTTCGGCACGCCGATGGACATCACGCTGGACGAGATCGCCATCGAGTCCTACTACCCGGCGGACGCCGAGAGCGCCGCCTACTTCACCCCTCCGGACGTCCGATGACCGATGCGCAGCCGCCCACCGAGGCCCTGGCGTGGGCCGCCGAGGCGACCGGCGGGCCGGTCCATGCTGTCCGCCGCCTCGCCGGCGGCACGCACGCCGCCACGCACCTGCTCGAAACGCCGCTCGGGCAGGCCGTCCTGCGCCGCTTCCCGCCCGGCGACACCGCCGCCGTGAACGAGGCCCACGTCCTCGAAGTCCTGGACGGCCTGGACGGCTGGGCCCCGCGCCTCCTCGGCGCCGACCCGCACGGAGCACGCTCCGGGCAGCCCACGGTACTGATCACCCGCCTCCCCGGCCGCGCCGACATCACGTCCGTCGACCCGGGCGCCGCCGCCGTCCAGCAGGGCCGCGTCCTGGCCCGCCTCCACGCCATCCCCACCGCGCGGCTCACCGGCTTCCGCGACGGCATGGCCGCAGCCGGCGCCTCACCCCACCGCGTGGCCGACTCGGCCCCCGGTGCGCCGCTCCTGGCGGCCCACGGTCACCGCCTCACCGAAGCCGAACCCGTCCTCACCCACTACGACTTCTGGGCGGGCAACGTCCTGTGGCAGGGCGACACCCTCACCGGCGTGGTCGACTGGTCGGGCGCGTCCCTGGCACCGCGCGGCTTCGACGTCGCCTGGTGCCGCCTCGACCTCGTGCTCCTCCACGGCGCGGCCGCTGCCGAAGCCTTCACCGACGCCTACGAGGAGGCGGGCCGCCCTGTCACGGACCTTGCCCTGTGGGACGTCTTCGCCCTCACCAACTCCCACCGGTCAGTCGAAACGTGGCTCCCCAACTACCACGGCCTGGGCCGGACGGACCTCACCCCGGACGACCTGCGCGAACGCCACACCGCCTGGACCGAGACCCGCCTCGCGGCCGCTTCCTGAGAGCCGTGACCCGACGGCCTGTCGCGGGCCGACCGGGCTCCGGTGGCGACTCCGCCTCGGTGGCCGCGCCGGTGCAGATGTGTGGGTTGGCACCGACGCGACCATGATCCCGACCTGTGTCGAGCGGTCCAATTGTGCCGCATGGCAGGTTGCAGCACCGTTGCGGCCCCCGCGATCACGGCGGCGTACCCGCCACCGGCACCGGGCCCCTATCCTCACAAGCATGATCACCCCCGATTGGGAGCGGCGGATCGCCGATCTCTGGGCCGCGTTCGACGACCACGAGCCCGCCGGCTTCCTCGCCGAGATGGAGGCGCTGACCGGCGAGCTCCCGCCCGGCGACCCGGTCGCCGAGTACGAGCTGGCGTCGGCGCACGACTCGATCGGCGACGAGGCGCGGGCCGCCGTCCACTACGAGCGGGCGTTCGCGGCCGGGCTGGACGGGACGCGCCGGCGCGAGGCGGCCGTCCAGTACGCCAGCACCCTTCGCAACCTGGGCCGGGCCGAGGAGAGCGTCGCCCTCCTGACCGCCGAGCGCGACGCCTGCTCCGACTCTCTGGACGACGCCGTGACCGCGTTCCTGGCGCTGGCGCTCACCGACCTCGGCCGCGAGAGGGAGGCGGTGTCGCTCGCCCTCGG
This sequence comes from Actinomadura sp. NPDC049382, assembly GCF_040677125.1. Taxonomy (NCBI): domain Bacteria; kingdom Bacillati; phylum Actinomycetota; class Actinomycetes; order Streptosporangiales; family Thermomonosporaceae; genus Actinomadura; species Actinomadura sp. NPDC049382. Next base: position 5,719 of record NZ_JBFARO010000099.1, on the reverse strand, counting down.
CGCGCTCTCCCGCCACCTCCCGCAGTACAACCGCTCGCTCGCGAACTACGCGAAAGCCCTTATGTCGGACGAGGCCGCAGGCTAGCTCCCCTTTCCGGCTGACGCCTTCGCGCGGACGTCCCGGCGGGCCCGCGCCAGCAGCCGGTCCGGGGCGTCCGCGTACGCCCATGCGCGGTCGGGGGCGCCGGTACGGCCGACCTGGACGAAGTGGCGCCGGGCCCGGTCGTGGTCACCGGCCCGGTAGAACGCCGCACCGAAGATGTGGTGGGCCTCCAGGTTCCGCGGATGGGGTCGCTCGGCGGACAGCCACCGGTCGGCGGCCTCCACCAGGGCGGCGTGCACCGAGGGCCGGGCCAGGTAGCCGTTCAGGTCGTCCCAGGTTCCGATCTCGACGCCGATCTCCAGATGCGCCACCGCGAGCACCGCGGTGACCGGGTCGCCGGGCTCGGCCGCGGCGACGGCCGTCTCGGCGAAGTCGAGCACCTCGGCGTCCGAACCCCACCATTTCTTGCAGAGGACCTGCGAGCGGGAGATGTGACCCGCGTAGAGGGACGGGTCCCGCGCGGTGAGCTCCCGCCAGACGCGGTCGAGTTCGTCCCGTTCGAGCTGCATGCCGAGGCCGTGCCACTGGAGCCTGTCCCAGGGGACGGGGTCGGCGGGCAGCAGCTCGGCGGCACGGTGGAGCGGAGGGCCCGCGAGGGCCAGCAGCCGCCAGAACCGGCCGAACCGCTCCGCTTCGACGTACTCGGCGCGGTAGGCGCTGCGAGCCTTCCACGCCTCGCCGACGCGGGTCGAGCCGAGCCACAGGCACAGGTCCGGGTCGGCGGGGTCGGCCGCGGACAGCTCCGCCAGGCGCGCGCCCTGCCCGAGCGCGGCGTCGGTGAGGTTCTCCAGGTAGAGGCAGCGGGTCTCGGCGTCGTCGCGGGTGCCGGCCAGCAGTTCCAGGCCCGCGTGCAGGTCGCCGCCGCGCACCTTCGGCAGCGCCGCCGCGAGCACCGCGTCCCGCCAGGCGGGCTCACGCCGCCGAGCCCTGATCTTTCCGGGCAGCCCGAAGACGGTCGCCACCACTCCGGCCCGCGCCGCGCCGCTCTCCGGGGCGTCCGGCTCGGCCACCGGCGCCCCGATGCGGGCCGGGACGCCGTCGGCGGGACGCTCCGGCATGCGCACGACCGCCTCGGCGGGCCCATACTGGTCGACGTCGGCGACCGCGTCGGGGCCCCCGTTCCAGATGTTCGGCTCGACCCTGACCATCAGGCCGTCCAGGCCCACCAGCACGCGTCCCCCGTCCGGCCAGGCGAGCACGGCGGCGCACTGGTCGAACCGGACCGTGGCCATGGCCGGGCCGGTGAGCGAGGTGGCCCCGTCCCGGCCGACGATCAGCCCGCGCTGCACCTCGTCGGGACGGGTGTGGATCCGGCCGTCGACCGCGACCGTCGAGCCCACCGGCGCCGGGGCGAAGCGCGCGCCTTGCGGCTCCTCGTCCAGCGGGAGCATCAGCAGCGCGGTGTCGAGCATGGTCCGGCCGACCTCTTGGACGTCCTCCGGCCCGACCTCGTCCTGGGCGGCGAGGGTCTCCTCCAGCGTGCGCTGCGGCGCCCCCATCAGTTCGGCCACGCACGAGGCCATCGGCAGCGAGGCGCGGGCCTCGTCGGAGGCGCTCCGGGTGCGTCGCACCGTCACCAGTTCGGCCAGTTCGGCCGCGTCCACCGGCTCGGCGGCGAGGCGTTCGATCTCCGCCCGGAACCGCTCCGCCAGTTCCGGACGCGCCTCGGCGAGCCCGTCCGCGAACGCGAGTATCTCCGCGGTGTACCCGGGGCGCGCCAAGAACTCGACGCTCGTCGTGTAGCTCAGCGCGTTCTCCCGCCGCAGCACGCGGTGGAGGCGGCGGCCGAGGATCTCGCCGTAGATCCCGGCGGCGGGGCCGCGCGGCACGATGCCGGTCAGCGCGACGCCGTTGACGTCGGTGTTGAAGTACGCGGGCGTCCGGGGCAACGCGCTGGTCGGTTCCGGGCACGGTCGCCGCTCGCCCTCGGGAAGCGGCAGGGCCAGCCCTTCCGGCGGAGGCCCGCCGATGAGCGCGAGCGCCGCGTTGTTCCTGGTGAACCAGCGCGCCGTCCATTCCTTGACGTCATCGGACGTGACAGCGCCGAGACCGTACTCGGGATAGGCGGGCAAGCCGTAGGTGGCCGCGCCGTAACGCCACAGCAGCAATCTGCCCGCCAGGCCGGGGTCGCGGCTCTCGGCCTCGGTCCGCAGGATGTTCTTCTCCGCTTCGAGGCGTTCCATAGGAGGTGCGCCCAGCGAATGGCACACCGCCGTCAGGAAGGCGGCGACTTCGTCGGGCTCGCCATGCGTGACGAACGTCGTCGTGGTGGCGTCGACGGCGCCATTGTGGTGATAGTCGGCATCGCCGACGGCATGCAGCACCAGATGCTCCACCAGGTGGGTGAGGCCGCCCCTCGCGAGGGTCTCGTCCGCCCGCCCCACACGGAACACCAGCGCCGCCCGATAGTCATCGCCCGGCACGCCCTCGTTCCAGAACACGGGAACGCCGTCGATCTCGGTCCGCGTCACGTCCAAATGATCTCCCTTTCCAGGCCGCAAGATCGTACAATTCGCGGGTGCCGAAGAAGGTGACATATCGATATCGGGTGCCGTTCGCGACGTCCTGGCGCTCGTATCTGGTCCCGATCGGGCCGCTGGCCGTGCTCGTCCTGCTCACCGCGCTGTTCTGGGGAACGCACCACGCGCTGCTCACCGCCAGCACGGTCGACGCCGTCCGGCCGGGGAGCGTGCCCGGGGAGCTCCGCCCGGTCCTCTGGGTGGACGAGGGCCTGCGCTACCGGGTCCACGTCGTGGCGGCCGCCGAGGACCCCGGCACCTGCACGCTGGCCGGGCAGAAGGGCACCTACCCGGTGAACCTGGACCGCGCACGGCACGACGGCGACGCCGCGGAGATCAAGGGATACCGGTGGGTCGGGGCGTTCCGCGCGCCCGCCACCGACTACGTCGCGGTCACCTGCGAGCGGTCCAGCGAAGCACTTCGCGTCAAGGTGGACGCGCCGGGAGCGAGCCTGCTGGTGGCCCTGCTCGTGTTGTGGCCGCTGCTCCTCATCTGGACGGTGGTCAAGCTCTGGCGGATCCGGCGGCAGAGCGCGGGGCGCACCCTCATCCGGCGCCCGCCCGACCCGCCGGCACGCGCGGCACGGGCTGCCCTCGCCGCGGGCGACCGGGCTCAGACCACGGTGTACTTCCGCAACGGCACCTTCGTCCCCGCCGGAACCCGCGAACCGGATCCGGCGGCCGCCTTCGCCGAGGAGCGGCTGACGGCCCCCCGCGACCCGGACGACTTCCGTACGGCCCCCGCCGACGACGGCGGCAAGCTGGTCATCTTCCCGGACCTCACGGTGTATCTCGCCCCCGGCGAGATCAAGCACGCCGGGACGGCCGATCTCGGCCGCCAGGCCCTCGCGAAGATCCGGCTGGACGCCCGGACGCCCGAGGTGGCACGCGTCCGTGCGGCCGAGGACCTCGCCGCCCGCACCTGACCCGCAGCAGGACGCCCGGCGCCGAATTCCTGACCACCGCGCACATCGCGCAGACGACCCTGGCCTACTCGCTGCGGCAGTTGCGTCCCATCGCCGTCGTCGGCATCTCCCCCTCCACCGGCGGCCCCGAGCGGCCGACCGCCCAGCGCGTCCGGAACCTGACGCCGACCAGCGCCACGTCCCGCTACCTGCGCGGCCAGACCCCGCACGGGACGGGCGGTGCCGACGCGATGCTCGACCTGATCCACCAGGTGATCGCGCCGTTCGTGGAGTCGACTCATCCGCTCGATCCCGGCGATCGGGGACTCGGCGGCTTCTCCCTGGGCGGACTGTTCACCTGCTGGGCCCTGACACGCCGTCCGGAAGGATCCCGCCGGTTCCTGGCGGTCAGCCCATCGCTCTGGTGGGACGACCAGCTGCTGCTCGACGGACGCCGGTCGCCCGTCGCAGACCGGGCGGCCGGCGACGTCTACCTGGCCGTGGGCGAACGGGAGAACAGCCCCGTCCGCGGCTGGCCGATCCTGCCCGCCGCGATGCAGGAGACCTTATCCGGGCTCGACATGGTCACCGACCTGGCGCGATTCACCGCCCGGCTGCGCGAGCACCCGGCCCTCAAGACCCACAGCGAAGTCATCCCGGACGAACAGCACGCCACCGTCTGGCCGGCGGCCGTGACCCGCGGCCTCGTCCACCTCTACCGCACCGCCCCCCTGACCAGCCAGGGTCACCGCCACCAGCACGCAGACGGCTGGCGTCTGGACCGCCAGTTGGGCTCAGGTCAGGTTCGCGTCGCCGCGGAGGGCGTGCAGGACGGCACTCTCCTGAGCGGGGTCGCGGAGGCCGGGCGGGCCCTGCGTGAGCGGGCGGAGCACGGCGCGGGCGGCCGCGTGCGGCTCCGGCCACAGCGCGGCCCTCAGTGCCTCCGCGAACCAGCCAAGCAGGGACACCTCGGTCCGTTCGTCGTCGCTCATCTCGGAGCGGTCGAACGGAGCGTTGAGCGACCGCGCCGCCTGACGTGAGCGCGTCAGCCAGGACCGGACACGCATGCCGAGTTCGGACGTGGGTGAGACCTCGACCGGCTCGCCGCGCTCGGCCGCGGCGACCGCCTCGGCCAGGCCGGGGGTTCCGTCGACGCCGAGGACCGATGCCAGGCGCATCGCCTCGCGCGCGGCGACGGAGCGGAGCACGTGCGGCGGGGCGGCGTCGAGAGCCGCGATCATTTCGGGGTCCGTGGGACCATGGCCGAGCCAGGGCTCGGCTGCACTGAACCACGGTTCGATCTCAGCGGACAGGAGCCGCCCGGAGAAGGCGTCCCGATGCGGAAGCACGCCGGTGATCAGACCCGCGAGAAGGAGGGCGGGGACGTAGGCGCGCGACACAAAGTCGTCTTCGTCATCGAGGTCCGGGTCCAGGCCCGCCGTGCGCATCTTCCCCAGCAGGCGGTCAGGTTCGCTGCCCCAGCGGCGACCGGGCCAGGTGGGCTCGAATCCGGTGACCAGCGTCCCATCGACGGCATAACCGAAGCCATGGTCGGCGTAGTCGTGCCGCTGCACCGACACGGCCTCGGTGCCCCGGGACAGCGCCTTGAGCAGTTCAATGAGCGACCCCTGGTAACCGTCAGGCTCGATCAGGATCGTCCAGGCACCGAGGTCCAGAGCGAATGCGACGTTCGCATAACCCGCCTCGTAGGACGCGTACATTTCGCTCGCCTCCTGCAAGGTACGGCGGTGAAACGTGTCTTGGAGGCCGCCCAGACGCAACAACGCCTCGGTTTCCTCGACGCCTTTGATGAAGGTGAAGCAGTAGATCTCGTTGAACGACTCAGCCCACTTGATGTCGTCGTACGAGACGTTGAGCATGGCTCCTCCGAAAGGGTCGGCGGCACGGCCCGTAGATCACCTCGGCAGCTTGTGCCGCACGGGATCCGTGTGACGCCATCCTCCTGCGAGCCACTGACAAAAATGGCCCTCGCGATTCACCTCGTCGCGGGGCCACGCTCAACCACCCGGCCTCGATCTGCTGGGCCAGAAATGAGAAAGGCCCCGCCGAAAACGGCGGGGCCTTCCTGCAATATGTGTCCGGCGGCGTCCTACTCTCCCACACGGTCTCCCATGCAGTACCATCGGCGCTGAAGGGCTTAACTTCCGGGTTCGGGATGGGACCGGGTGTTT
>NZ_JBFARO010000098.1:0-29870 GCF_040677125.1 Actinomadura sp. NPDC049382 | reverse complement strand
GCCCGGCGCACATCTTCCCGTACGGGTGGGTGCGGTCCGCGAACTGGGACGACTGGTACGTACTCGCGATCTTCGCGGCCCTGGCACTGACCGGCCATTGTTGTGCCGCCTTCCGGCCCTTCACGGAGTTGCGCATGCCGGTTTACCCCGGTGTCGTGCGCTTTTCTTCGCTGCAAATCACCACGGCGTCGTGCGCATGCGATTCACCTCCTGGTCCGATGGGGCGGGACGGGAGCGCGGAACATCACCACGGGGGCGTGCGCATGCGATTCACCTCCTGCTCTCGCCGGGACGGGACGGACGATCGCGGATGGTCACCACGGGGGCGTGCGCATGGGGCACCTCCACTTCTCGGCGGACACGGGCCCGGACGTCCGGGCCCGGGGGAGCGGGCGGCCGCCGGGGCGCGCGAGGGCGCCGGGACGACCGCGTCCGAGCAGGTCAGAGGGACAGCAGCAGGAAGTGCTGGGGGAGGTGGACGGCCAGGCCGAGGCGCATCGAGGCGGTGATGGCGGCCTCGCCGGCGCCGTCCCCGGCGGCGTCCCCGCCGGCGGGCCGGCGCAGGGCGAGGGTGGACTCCTCGCCGTCCAGCAGCGTGATCCCGGCGCGGAAGTCGCCGAGCAGCACCCGGTCCGGCTCGATCATGCGGGTGCGGGTGAGGCGCAGCCCGGCGGCGTCCAGCGCGGGCAGCGCCCCGCCGCCGACGAGCCGCCAGTACAGGGCGGGGTGCATGACCATCCCGTCGCACGAGCCGCCCATCTCCTCCACCTCGGCGCAGCCGGACATCAGCGCGTCCAGCACGGCGCCTGCCGCGGCGTCCGGGCGCGGGGCGGCGAGGCGGCGCAGGCCGTCCAGGCGCAGCAGCCCGGTGATCGCGCCGTCGTCGCTGCCGCGCAGGAGAACCTCGTTCTCCACGGTGCACAGGCGGACGATCACGCGGTGGTCGACGAACCGCGCCAGCAGGGCGGGGTCGGCGCACAGCTCGGCGGGCACCGGGACGGAGACGGAGATCTCGGTCAGCTCGGCCTTGGCGAGCGCCGGGCGGAACACCGCCTCCGGCGTCGCGCCGTAGCGGGTCCCGGAGCGGTCGTCCCCGCCGCGCCCGGTGGCGCGGAGTTCCCGCACGTAGCGCAGGGTCCGGTCGGTGACGGTGCCGCCCTTGGTCTGCTCGCGGACGGTCGGGCGGGGCCGGGTGGAGGCGAGCGGGAACAGCGTCGTCAGCGGCGCCCGGATCCGGACCGCGGCGTCGCCCCCGGCGGCCCTGGCGACCGCGACCGCCAGTTCCTCGCCGGGGCCGCGCTCGCGCAGCCCGGGGTCATCGATGAGGTAGTCCAGCACGCAGAACTCCCATCAGGCACATACCTTTCGCGGCCGTCCGGATCTCGGATCGGCCGACAAATGCACGGCGCCGATCCTGCACCGTGCCAACCCAGAGAGTAAGCACAGGATCGCGGAAATTAAAAGGGTCTCCCTCGATCTTGTTCCGAAATAATCGGTCATGGTAGAACTTCGTAGCGGATTGGATGGGGAGGTGCCATGGCGAAGCCGGATAATGCAGCCGGGGGAGCGGCGGCAATCACCGATCCGGTGCTCGATCCGCGCCGCGGGACGGGCCCCCGGCCGGCCGCGCGGCCCGCCCCCGGCTGCCCGCTGCGCGCCGCCCGCACCACGGCCCGCGCCGCCCGGGAGAAGGACGGCGATCCGCCGGGTGACGGCGGATGAGCACCCCGACCGCGTCCCGCCCCGGCGCCCCCGCCGACCTGGGCGGTCTCGGCCTGCTGGAGATCGCGCGGCCCCTGATCGACGCCGCCCGGCACGACCTGCGGGACCGCCTCGCCGCCGGCCCGCCGCTCCCGGACGGCCTCGCCGCTCTGCTGCTGCGCGACCCGCCGCTCGGCTGGCTCACGATGGCCGTCCAGCCGGCGCTGGCCTGGGAGCTCGCCGCCGCGCGCCGCCGCGGCCTCCCCGGCGACACACCCGAGCGGCGCTACGCCGCGTTCACGGAGGCCCTGCGCGACCCGGCGGAGGCGCGGCGGATCTGGGCGGAGTACCCCGTCCTCGCCCGGCAGGCCGCCCGCCTGCTGGACGCCTGGACCGCCGCCCGCACCGCGTTCGCCCGCGACCTCGCCGCCGACCTGCCCGCGCTGACCGCGGCGTTCGGCGGGCTCGGCGCCGTCGCCGGCGTCCGCTTCGGGTCCGAGGAGACACACCGGGGCGGCCGCACGGTCGCGCTCGTCCGGTTCGAGCACGGCACCCTCGTCTACAAGCCCCGCAGCCTGGCCGTCGACCACTGCTTCGACCGCCTCCTCGGCTGGTTCAACGCCTCCGGCGGCGTGCCCCACCCGCTGCGCCGGATCCGGCTCCTGGACCGCGGCGACCGCGGCTGGAGCGAATACGTCGAGCCCGCCCCCTGCGCCCGTGAGCGGCTCCCGGCGTTCTTCTGGCGGATGGGCGCGCTGCTCGCGCTGACCCACGCCGTGCACGGCTACGACCTGCACGCCGACAACGTGATCGCCGCCGGCGCCGACCCCGTGGTGATCGACCTGGAGGCCCTGTTCCACACCGAGGGCACGCAGCCGATGGCGCGCCGCGCGCGGCTCGGCGACCCCGCCGCCGAGCGGCTGGCCGCGTCCGTGCTGCGCACCGGGCTGCTCCCCGGCCCGCTCGTCATGCCGGACACCGGCACCGAACTGCCCTTCGGCGTCGACATCAGCCCGCTCGGCATCGCCCCCGGCCGCCGCTCCCTCATCCCGACGCCGGTCGTCGAGCACGCGGGCACCGACCGGATGCGCGCCGGGCTCGGCTACCGGGACGTCCCCGCGCCCGCCGGGCGGCTGCGCCTGCCGGACGGCGGCACCGCCGACCCGCGCGCGCACCGCGACGCGCTCACCGCCGGGTACGCCTTCGCGCACCGGCGGCTGGCCGCCGCGGGAACGGGCCTGCTCGCGCCGGGCGGGCCGCTGGACGGCTGCGCGGACGTCCCGGTGCGGCTGATCCAGCTGTCGACGTTCCTCTACGTCCGGCTGCTGCTGGAGGGCTGGCGGCCGGAGGCGGCGCGCGACCCCGCCGTCCACGAGCGCGGCCTCGCCCGGCTCGACGCGGGCTGGCCCGGCGTCCCGCACCGCGCCGCGCTCATCGCGGCGGAGAAGGCGGCGCTGCGGCGCGGCGAGGTGCCCGTGTTCGAGATCCGCCCCGGGCACCGCGACCTGTGGCTGGAGGACGGCACGCGCCTGCCCGGCGTCCTGCCCGCCGCGCCGCTGGAGGAGACCGCGGCCCGCCTCGCCGCGCTCCGCGAGGAGGGCCCCGCCGCCCAGCTGGAGATCATCGACGCGAGCCTGGCCGCGCTCGACACCCGCCCGCGCGCCGGGCACCGCGTCCCCGGGCCGGCGGGCGGCGACGACCCGGTGCGCGGAGCCCTCGCCATCGCCCGGCGGCTCGACGAGACCGCCGTCCGCGACGGCGACCGCATCGGCTGGCCGACGATCGAGGTCGTCGACGCCGCGTCCCGCCGGGTCGCGCCCGCCGGCCTCGACCTCTACGGCGGCCTGCCCGGCATCGGCCTGTTCCTGACCTACCTGTCCGCCGCGACGGACGAGCCCTGGGCCGCCCGCCTCGCCGAGCGGGTCGCCGACGAGGTCGCCGTGCGCCTGCGCGCCGGAGCGGACGTCCCCGCGCTCGGCCCCGTCTACCACCTGGCGCACGCCGCCGCCGTCCACCGCCGTCCCGACCTGGCCGAGGCGGCGCGCGACGCGCTGCTCACCGCCCCCGCCCCGCCCGGCCCGGACGTCCTGGACGGCGAAGGGGGCATGCTCCTGTCCGCGCTCGCGCTGCACGCCGTCCTGCCCGGCGAGCGGGTGCGCGACGCGGCGCGGGCCTCCGGGGAGCGGCTCATGGCCATGGAACCCGCCGGGCCCGGCCTCGGCTACGGCGCGCCCGGCGCGGCGCTCGCCCTCGCCCGCCTGCACGGCCTGCTCGGCGACCCCCGCCTCGCCGCCCGCGCGAAGGCGCTCGCCGTCCCGCCGGAGGACCCCGAGCCCGGCTGGTGCCAGGGCGCCGCCGGCACCGGCCTCGCCCTGCTCGACCTCCTGACCAGGCCCGAATGCGCCGCTCCCGAACTGGAGCGTTCCCTCGCCGCCGCCGCCGCGGCGGCCCGCTCCGCCGTCCTGCCCGCCACCGCTCCGCCCGACGACTCGCTCTGCCACGGCGCGTCCGGGCCCCGCGACCTGCTCGCCGCCCTCGGCGAGGACGCCCCCCGCCCGCCCGGCGGCCCGTGGCGCACCGCCCTGCCCGCCCCCGCCCCCGGCCTGCTCGCCGGCCTGTCCGGCATCGGCTACGGGCTGCTGCGCCGCGCCCCCGCCGTCGGCGTGCCCGCCGTGCTCGCCCTGGCGCCCCCGCACTCCTGAGCGAAGCTCCCGTTCCCCGTGGAGGAGACGAACATGACCGTGGACGTCCAGCCCGGCCTGCTCGCCATCGACGGCGCCGCGCCGGTGCGCACCGACCCCTGGCCGACCTACGACAAGGGCGACGTCTTCATCGGCGAGGACGACCTGCGCGACGCGCTCGACGCGATCCGCGACCGGCTCTACTTCCGCTACGACCACCGCCCCTACGCCGAGACCCGCGCCGGCCTGCTCGAACGGGACCTGTGCCGCCACTTCGGCGTCCCGCACGCGCTGGCCTGCGCCAGCGGCACCGCCGCGATCACGCTCGCGCTGCTCGCGCTGGACCTGCCGCCCGGCTCCCGCGTCGCCTGCCCCGCCTTCACCTTCGCCGCGACGCCCAGCGCGATCCTGCTCGCTGGGCACCGGCCCGTCCTCGTCGAATGCGACGACGACCTGCACCTGGACGTCGCCGACCTGCGCCGCCGCCTCACCCCGGACGTCCGCGCGGTCGTCGTCGTGCACATGCGCGGGTTCGCCTCCGACATGGACGCGATCTGCGCGCTCGCCCGCGAGCGCGGCATCCCCGTCGTCGAGGACGCGGTGCCCGCGCTCGGCGCCCGGCTCGGCGGCCGCCTCCTCGGCACGATCGGCGACGCGGGCGCGTTCAGCACCCAGTCCGACAAGTCGCTCAACACCGGCGAGGGCGGGTTCCTGCTCGCCCGCGACCCGGCCGTGCACGCCCGCGCGGTCGTCTACTCCGGCGCCTACGAGGGCCGGATGGCGCGGCACTTCGACGGCGCGCCGCCGCCCGTCGACGACCTCGCCCTGCCGATCTACGGGCTGCGAATGGACGAGATCCGCGCCGCGCTCGCCCGCCCCATGCTGCGCCGCCTGCCCGAGCGGCTCGCCGCCCACCGCCGCACCTACGACGACGTCGCCGGGCGGCTCGCGGGCGTGCCCGGCCTCGCGCTGCGCCGCCCCGTCGCCGACGGCGCCTACCTCGGCGAGGCGCTGGTGTTCCGGCTGCCCGGCGCGGGCGCCCGCGGCACCGCCTGGACCGCCGCCGCGCTGCGCGCCGAGGGCATCGACGCGCGCGCCCTCGGCGACCCCGGCGACACCAACGTCCGCGCGTTCTGGAACTGGCGGTTCCTGTTCCCCGACCCCGAGCGCGCCCGCGCCGAGTACCCCGCCACGGCGGCGCGGCTGGACGAGGCGGTCGACATCCCGCTGTCGGCGAACCTCACCGCGCGGGACCGCGACGACGTCGTCGAGGCCGTCCGGAAGGTCGTCGGCTCCGGCGCCGGGCGCCGCTGATGGTCCGCGTCCTGTACGTGACGGGCTGGTGCCGCAGCGGCACGACCCTGCTCGGCAACCTGCTCGGCGAGCTGCCGGGCGCCGTCCACGTCGGCGAGCTGCGGTACCTGTGGACGAACGGCGTCCTCGGCCGCGGCACCAACACCCTGTGCGGCTGCGGGCGGGACGTCCCGGCGTGCCCGCTGTGGAAGGCCGTCATCGCCCGGATCGCCGGCGCCGACCCCGCCTGGCACGCCGAACGCGCCGTCGCGCGGCAGCAGGCCGCGCTGCGGACCCGGCACACCGGCCGCCGGCTCGCCGAGGCGCGGCACGTCCGCGCCGCGCACCCGGCCGTCGCCGACCTGGTCCGGCTGTACGAGGCGATCGCGGCGGAGTCCGGCGCCGGGCTGATCGTCGACACCGGCAAGTTCCCCGCCGAGGCCGCCGCGCTGTGCGGCGCGCCCGGCGTGGACGCCCGCGTCCTGCACGTCGTCCGGGACCCGCGCGCCACCGCCGAGTCGTGGCGGCGCGCGAAGGACTACATCCCGGCGATGGGCCCCGCCCGCAGCACCGCCTACTGGACGGGCTTCAACCTCGCGTCCGAGCGGATCGCCCGCGCGTTCCCCGAGCGCTGCCTGCGGCTGCGCTACGAGGACTTCACCGCCGGCCCGCGCGCCGAACTGGCGCGGGTGATGGCGCACGCCGGCCTCACCGGCGAACCGCCCGTGGACGGCGACGGCACCGCCCGGCTCGGCGTCAACCACACCGTGACCGGCAACCCCGACCGGCTGCGGCGCGGCCCGGTCCGGATCCGGGAGGACGACGCGTGGGTGCGCGCGCAGCCCGCGCCCGCCCGCGCCGTCGCCACCGCCCTCGCCCTGCCGCTGCTGGCCCGCTACCGCTACCCGCTGCGGCCCGTCCCGGCCGCCCCGATCCCCGCGGAGGTCTGATGGATCTCGGACTGCGCGGCCGGGTCGCGCTGGTCGCCGCCGCGACCAGCGGCCTCGGCCTGGCCACCGCCCGCGAGCTCGCCGCCGCCGGCGCCGACGTCGCGTTCTGCGGGCGCGACGAGGCGCGGCTGGAGGCCGCGCGCAAGGAGATCGACGCGGCCGGGCCGGGCCGCGCCGTCGCGACCCGGCTCGACGTCCGCGACCACGAGGCGGCGGCCGCGTGGGTCGGCCGCACCGCCGCCGACCTCGGCGGCCCGCACGTCCTGGTCACCAACGCGGGCGGGCCGCCGGCCGGCCCCGCCCTCGGGTTCGGCCTCGACGCCTACCGCGACGCCGTCGAGCTGTGCGTGCTGTCGCACATCGCGCTCGTCCAGGCGGCCGTCCCGCACATGCGCGACGCCGGCTGGGGCCGCGTCCTCATGATCGCCTCGGAGACGATGCGGCAGCCGACGCCGGAGCTCGCCCTGTCCGGCACCGTGCGGCCCGCGCTCGCCGGGTTCGCCAAGGCGCTCGTCCGCGAGCTCGGCCCGGCCGGTGTCACCGTCAACGTGCTGGCGCCCGGCTACCACCTCACCCCCGCCGTCGAGGCGCTCCTCGGCGACGACCGGGACGCGGGCCTCGCCGGGATCGCCGCGGGCATCCCGCTCGGCCGGCTCGGCTCGCCCGCCGACTTCGGCGCCGCCGCCGCGTTCCTCGCGAGCGAGCGGGCCGGCTTCATCACCGGGACGACCCTGCTGGTCGACGGCGGCCTCACCCAGGGAATCTGAAGGCACGGCATCTGAGTTCAGGGCCTCTGAGAACGGAGAGAGCGTGGAGTTCGACGACGTGCTCGCGGCGCGGCGGATGGTGCGCCGCTACCGCACCGACCCCGTCCCGCCGGAGACCGTGGAGAAGATCGCCCGGACGATCCGCCGGGCGCCGAGCGCCGGGTTCAGCCAGGGCCACCGCCTCGTCGTCGTCACCGAGCGCGCCACCCGCGAGCGCGTCGCCGAACTCGCCGAGGAGTCCGTCTACCCGGAGAAGTGGCTGTCGGTCGCGCCGGTGCTGATGGTGCTCGGCATCCGCGAGGACGACTACCACGACCGCTACACCCGCCCCGACAAGCTCATCGACGGCAAGGAGATGGAGTGGCCCGCCCCCTACTGGTGGGTCGACTCCGGGGCGTTCCTGATGCTGATCCAGCTCGCCGCGATCAACGAGGGCCTCGCGACGGGTTTCGCGACCGTCCGCCACAAGGACGGGCTCAAGAAGCTGCTCGGCCTCCCCGACGACATCGCCGTGGTCGGCGTCGTCACGATCGGCCACGCCCGCGAGGACGCCGTGCCCCCGGCCGACACCGCCCGGCTGCGGTCGATGGCGAAGCCCTACGGCGACCTCGTCCGCCGCGAGTCCTGGGCGGACCCGCGCTAGAGCCAGGTCGTCGGCAGCCCGTGCGACGGGCCCTCGCCGAGGATCCGGCGCTCCCCGCCCGGCCACAGCCGCAGCGCCACGACGTGCGCGGTGCTGAGGCGTGAGGCGTCCGGACCCTCGAACGACAGGTGCGCCACGGGCGCGTCCGCGGTGGCCGCCGCGCCGGCGTCCTCGATGTGCCGGTCGACGCGCGCCGCCTCGTCCTCCGACAGGTAGGCGCGCATCGTCGAGTGCCACACCACCGTGGCGGTGCCCCGCTCGGGGGCCAGGCCGTCCAGGAACTCGGCCGCGCCCGCCCGGACGACCTCCGCCGGGACCCGCGCCGCCACCTCGAACGCCGCCCGCAGCCGCGCCACCCGCTCCGCCTGGTCGGGCCACACGTACGACAGGAGCCGCCGCTGCGCCGCGGGCGACGCCGCGTCGAGCGGGTTCGGGTCGCAGCCGCGCCGCTCCACGATGGCCAGCGGCGCGTCCAGCGGCGGCAGGCCCCGCCACGCGCCGGGCAGCACGACCGGCGACTCCGGCCCGTACACGCCGCCGTCGTGGCGGAACCGGAAGTGGTCGGCGCGCAGGTTCAGGCCCGCGCTCGCGCCGATCTCCAGGAGCCGGACCGGGCGCCCGCCCGTCGCCGCGCTGATCGCCAGGAGGCCGCCGACCAGCGGGGCCGACCGTCCCACCTCGTTCGTCTGCGGCGGGTCGGTGAGGCCCGCGCGGATCTCCGCCGCGTGCCCGGCCAGCACGTCCCGGAACGCGGGCCAGGCCAGCAGCGGGTCCCGCGTTCCCCCGGCGGTCGGGTAGTACGCGGCCAGTTCGGGCGCGCGCCCCTCCAGCACGAGGCGGTGGACCGTCCCCAGCATCCCCAGGATGTAGCCGGAGCCCCGGTGCTCCCCGAGCACGTCCGCCGCGGCGCCGCCCGGGTCGTCCGCCGCCCGTGCCAGCAGCTCCGCGTACATCGGCGATCCGAGCTCCGCGCACGCCCGGGACTGTGCGAGCAGTTGCTTCCTCACCCGCGCCACCCTCTCAGATGGTGGACGCCGTCACGGGCGGGCGCGCGGAGTCAATAGGATCGGGGCCATGCTGCGCTGGTTGACCGCGGGGGAGTCCCACGGCCCGGCCCTGACCGCGATCGTGGAGGGGCTGCCGGCCGGTGTGCGCGTGACCTCGGGGGACATCGCCGAGGAACTGCGCCGCCGCCGGCTCGGGCACGGGCGGGGCGCCCGGATGAAGTTCGAGCAGGACGAGGTGACGATCCTCGGCGGCGTCCGGCACGGGGTGACGCTCGGCGGGCCGGTCGCGATCGAGGTCGGCAACACCGAGTGGCCCAAATGGGAGACGGTCATGTCGGCCGACCCCGTCGACGCCGACGTCCTCGCCGCCCAGGCGCGCAACGCGCCGCTGTCGCAGCCCCGGCCCGGCCACGCCGACCTCGTCGGCATGCAGAAGTACGGCTTCGACGACGCCCGTCCCGTGCTGGAGCGGGCGAGCGCCCGGGAGACCGCCGCCCGCGTCGCGCTCGGGACCGTCGCCAAGGCGTTCCTCAAGCAGGCCCTCGGCGTGGACGTCCTCAGCCACGTGATCGCGCTCGGCGAGGTCGAGGCGCCCGCCGGCGTCCTGCCCGGCCCCGGCGACCTCGCCCGGGTGGACGAGAGCCCCGTCCGCTGCTTCGACGCCGGCGCCTCCGCGGCGATGGTCGCGCACATCGACGAGACGAAGAAGGCCGGCGACACCCTCGGCGGCGTCGTCGAGGTCCTCGCCTACGGGCTGCCGCCCGGCCTCGGCAGCCACGTCCACTGGGACCGCCGGCTCGACTCCCGGCTCGCCGGGATCCTGATGGGCATCCAGGCGATCAAGGGCGTGGAGCTCGGCGACGGGTTCACCACCGCCCGGCGGCCCGGGTCCCGCGCGCACGACGAGATCGACGGCACCCCCGAGGGCGTCCGCCGCCGGACGAACCGCGCGGGCGGCGTCGAGGGCGGCATGACGACCGGCGAGGTGCTGCGGGTGCGCGCCGCGATGAAGCCGATCTCGACCGTCCCCCGGCGCCTCGACACCATCGACGTCAAGACCGGCGAGCCCGCCAAGGCCATCAACCAGCGCAGCGACGTCACCGCGGTCCCGGCCGCCGGGGTCGTCGCCGAGGCGATGGTCGCGCTCGTCCTCGCCGACGCCGCGCTGGAGAAGTTCGGCGGCGACTCCGCCGAGGAGACCGCCCGCAACCTGCGCGGCTACCTGTCCGCCCTGACGATCAAGTGAGCGGGACCATGCGACCGAAGGCAGTCATCATCGGGCCGCCCGGCTCGGGCAAGACCACGATCGGCGGCGCGCTCGCCGACCGGCTCGGCGTCGCGCTGCGCGACACCGACGCCGACGTCGAGGCCGCGGCGGGCAAGCCGATCGGCGAGATCTTCATCGACGACGGCGAGGACCGCTTCCGCGAGCTGGAGCGCGCCGCCGTCGCCGCCGCCCTCGCCGAGCACCCGGGCGTCGTCGCGCTCGGCGGCGGCGCCGTCCTGGCCGCCGAGACCCAGGAGCTGCTCGGCGGGCACACCGTCGTCTACCTGAAGGTCGGGCTGTCCGAGGCGATCAAGCGGGTCGGCCTCGCGTCCGCCCGCCCGCTGCTCGTGCTGAACCCGCGCAGCCAGATGCGCAAGCTGCTGGCGGAGCGCCTCCCGATCTACGAGCGCCTCGGCACGGTCACCGTCGACACCGACGGCCGCGAGCCCGCCGAGATCGTCGAAGAGATCGCCAAGGGCCTGGAGGACGCGTGACGCCGGGGCGGGTGCACGTCGGCGGGCCCGACCCGTACGACGTCGTCATCGGGACGGGCGTCCTCAGCGAGCTGCCCGCGATGGTCGGCGACCGCGCCCGCACCGTCGCCGTCGTGCACGCCGAGGGGCTCCCGGAGATCGCCCGCCCCGTCGCCGGCGCCCTCGAACAGGCCGGGTACGCCGTCCACGCGCTGCCCGTCCCCGACGGGGAGGCCGCCAAGGAGGTCGGCGTGCTCGCCGGGCTCTGGTCGTCCTTCGCCCGCCTCGGCATGACCCGCACCGACGTCGTCGTCGGCGTCGGCGGCGGCGCCACCACCGACCTCGCCGGGTTCGCGGCGGCGTCGTGGCTGCGCGGGGTGCGGGCGGTGCTCGTCCCGACCACGCTGCTCGGCATGGTGGACGCGGCGGTCGGCGGCAAGACCGGCATCAACATCCCCGAGGGCAAGAACCTCGTCGGCGCGTTCCATCCGCCCGCCGGCGTCCTGTGCGACCTCGCCACGCTGGTGACGATGCCGCACGAGGACTACATCAGCGGCCTCGCCGAGATCATCAAGGCCGGGTTCATCGCCGACCCCGCGATCCTCGCCCTCGTCGAGGACGACCCGAAGGGCGCCGCGTCCCCCGACGGCCCGCACACCCGTGAGCTCGTCGAACGCGCGATCAAGGTCAAGGCCGACGTCGTCTCGGCCGACCTCAGGGAGAGCGGCCTCCGCGAGATCCTCAACTACGGCCACACCCTCGCGCACGCCATCGAGAAGGCCGAGGAGTACCGGTTCCGGCACGGCCACGCCGTCGCGATCGGCATGGTCTACGCCGCCGAGCTCGCCCGGCTCGCCGGCCGGCTGCCCGCCGGGGACGTCCGGCGGCACCGCGACGTCCTCGCCTCCGTCGGCCTGCCCGTCTCCTACGCCGCCGACTGGCCCGGCCTGCGCGCCACCATGACCATCGACAAGAAGTCGCGCGGGAGGACGCTCCGCTTCGTCGTCCTGGACGGCATCGGGCGGCCGGGCCGCCTCGAGGGCCCGGACGAGGAGCTGCTCGCCGCCGCCTACCGGGAGATCACCCCATGACCCGCGTGCTCGTCCTGAACGGCCCGAACCTGCGCCGGCTCGGCGTCCGCGAGCCCGACACCTACGGCACGACGAGCTTCGACGACCTCACCGCCCTGTGCCGCGACGCCGGCCGCCGCCTCGACCTGAGCGTGGAGGTCCGGCAGACCGACGACGAGGCCGAGCTGGTCCGCTGGGTGCACGAGGCCGCCGACGAGCGCGTCCCCATCGTGCTGAACCCGGCCGCGTTCACGCACTACTCCTACTCGCTGCGCGACGCCCTCGCCCAGCGCACCGCCCCGCTCGTCGAGGTCCACATCACCAACCCGGCGACCCGCGAGGAGTTCCGCCACACCTCCGTCGTCGCCGGCGTCGCCACCGGCACCATCGCGGGCTTCGGCCCCATGTCCTACGTCCTGGCCCTCCAGGCCGTCGCCGAACTCCTCGCCGAGAACCGCTAGTCCTCGCGGACGGCCTGCCGGGTCATGTCCTTGAGCTCGGCGACCACGTCGTCCAGCGGGGCGACGTCGCGGTGGGCGCGGCACAGGATGGTCGCGCCCTCGACGGCGGCGACGATGAGGCGGGCCAGGCGGGCGGCGCGGTCGTCGGGGACGCCGGCGTTGCCGAGGCCGGTGGCGAGGGTGTCCTGCCAGCGGCCGAACACCGCGGCGGCGGCCTTCGCGAGCTGCGGGGCGTCGTCGTGGGCCTCCACGGTGACCGCGACGACGGGGCAGCCGGCCCGGAACTCGCTCTTGACCAGGACCTGACGCCACCAGCCGACGAAGGCGTCCACGGCGGACGCGGCGTCGCCGCCCTCGGTGGCGGCGAGGATGCCGGCGTTGAGGAACTCGCCGGCGTAGCGGACGGCCTCCTCGGCGAGCTGCGCCTTGCCGTCCGGGAAGTGGTGGTAGATCGACCCGCGCGGGGCGCCGCTGTGCGCGATGACGTCGCGGAAGCCGGTACCGCTGTAGCCGCGCTCGCGGAAGAGGTAGGCGGCGCTGCGCACCATGCGTTCCCGGCTGTCGGTCCCCATGGTTCGATTATGACATTCATCATATGGTGGTCGCGTTGCCCATGACGGACGTCATAGAACATGGTTCCTATGACGGACGTCCTACCGAGGGAGCGGAATGGCGAGCACGGCGGGCCTCGAGCAGCTGAAGGAGCTGCTCACCATGGGCGCGGAGAAGGGATACGGCATCGGGGCGCTGCTGGGCATGACCGCCGAGACCCTGGAGCCCGGACGGGTCGTGTTCGCCCTCACGCCGCGCACCGACTTCAGCAACCCCCTCGGGACGGTGCACGGCGGCATCATGTCGACGCTGCTCGACTCGGCGATGGGGTGCGCGGTGCACACGTCGCTGCCGGAGGGTGCGAGCTACACGACGCTGGAGCTCAAGGTGAACTTCGTCCGGGCGGTGCCGCTGGAGGGCGGCCGGCTGGTGTGCGAGGGGACGACCGTGCACGTCGGGCGCAAGGTCGCGACGGCCGAGGGTCGCATCACCAACGCGGACGGCAAGCTCGTCGCGCACGGCACGACGACCTGCATGGTCTTCCCCGCACCTACTCGCGAGTAGGGTTCGCTCAGGCACGGATGAAGGAGAGCCACGTGATCGACCTCCAGCGCGACGGAGACGTGTACGTCCTGCGGTTCGACGCCGGCGAGAACCGGTTCGGCCCCGACTTCCTCGGCGCGGTCGAGGACGCGCTCGACACGGTGGCGAAGAACGACGGGCCGGGCGCCCTGGTCACCGCGGGCACCGGCAAGTTCTACTCCAACGGCCTCGACCTGGAGTGGCTCGGCGCCAACCAGGACAAGTTCGAGGAGTACCTGGGCCGCGTGCACGGCGTGTTCGCCCGCGTCCTGGAGCTGCCGATGCCGACGTTCGCGGCGGTGAACGGGCACGCGTTCGCCGGCGGCGCCATGCTCGCCCTCTGCCACGACACCGTGCTCATGCGCACCGACCGCGGTTACTTCTGCCTGCCCGAGGTCGACCTCGGCATGAGCTTCACGCCCGGCATGAACGCGCTGCTCAAGGAGCGGCTGCCGACCGCCACCGCGCACGAGGCCATGCTCACGGGCCGCCGCTACACCGCCGAGGAGGCGCGGGCGGCCGGGATCGTCCAGCGGACCGCCGCCGAGGACGAGGTCCTGCCCGCGGCCATGGAGCTCGCGGCCGCGGCGGCGGGCCGCGGCGGCAGGACGGTCGCCCGGATCCGCGCCGACCTGTACCGGCCGGTGCTGGACGCGCTGCACGGTCCCGCCCTGCCCTGACCGGCGGGCGGCGGGATAGGTTACGTTCGACTGGAATCGGATTCGGTTAGGGAGGATGCCTGATGCGCATCGGGATGGCGCTCAGCTACTCGGGCGGTTTCAAGGAGACCGTCGAGGAGCTGGCCGACTACGAGAAGGCCGGTCTCGACATCGTCTATATCGCGGAGGCCTACAGCTTCGACGCGGTGAGCCAGATGGGCTACATCGCCGCCAAGACCGAGCGGCTGGAGATCGCCTCCGGCATCCTCAACATCTACTCGCGCACGCCGACGGCGATGGCGCAGACCGCCGCCGGGCTGGACTACGTGTCCGACGGCCGGTTCACGCTCGGCATCGGCGCGTCCGGCCCGCAGGTCATCGAGGGCTTCCACGGCGTCCCCTACACCGCGCCGCTCGGCCGCACCCGCGAGGTCATCGAGATCTGCCGCAAGGTGTGGCGGCGGGAGCGGCTCCAGTACGACGGCAAGCACTACACGCTGCCGCTGCCCGCCGACCGGGGCACCGGCCTCGGCAAGCCGCTGAAGCTCATCAACCACCCGGTGCGGGCCGACATCCCGATCCTGGTCGCCGCCATCGGCCCGAAGAACGTCGAGCAGACCGCCGAGATCGCCAACGGCTGGGAGCCGATCTTCTACATGCCGGAGAAGGCCGCCGACGTGTGGGGCGCCTCCCTCGCCGCGGGCAAGGCGCGCCGCGACCCCGCGCTCGGCGAGCTGGACGTCGTCGGCCAGGCCGCGCTCGCCATCGGCGACGACGTGCAGGGCTACCTGGAGTTCGGCCGTCCCATGGCGGCGCTCTACATCGGCGGCATGGGCGCCAAGGGCAAGAACTTCTACAACGACCTCGCCCGCCGGTACGGCTTCGAGAAGGAGGCCGAGGAGATCCAGGACCTGTACCTGGACGGCAAGAAGGACGAGGCCGCCGCGAAGGTCCCGCAGGAGCTGCTGGAGAAGATGTCCCTCATCGGCTCCGAGGGGCACGTCCGCGAGCGGCTCGCCGCGATGAAGGAGTCCGGGATCACCACCCTGAACGTGTCCCCGATCGCGGGCGACCACAAGGGCCGGCTCGCCCTGATCGAGAAGGTCAAGGAGATGGCCGCCGAAGTGTGAGCGGGCGGGGCGGGCCGCCGCCGGCCCGCCCCCGCGCCGTCACAGCGCCGCGTGGACCTCCCTCGCGACGCGCTCGCCGGAGCGGACCGCGCCGTCCATGTAGCCCGTCCAGTAGTCGGACGTCTCCGTGCCCGCCCAGTGGATCCGGCCGCACGGCGCGCGCAGCGCCGGGCCGAACGCGGTCAGGGCGCCGGGCGGGGCGATGCCGACCGGGCCGCCGCCGCTCCACATCTCGTTGTCCCAGCGCTGGAACGCCGTGATCCGCGGAGCGGCCGCCTTGTCGCCGAACAGCCTGGTGAACGATTCGAGCCCCGCGGCCCGGACCTCGTCGGCGGACGCGCCGTCCAGCCTGCGGATGTTCGCCTGGTTCATGAAGCCCATCAGGATGCCGCGCGACCCGTCCGGCGGGCTGTTGTCGAACGTCGCGTCGATGGCGCCGCTGTCGGCGACGGCCTGCCCGGTGAGGCCGTCCGCCCGCCAGAACGGCGTGTCGTAGACGCCGACGAACTTGGCGATCGAGCCCATCGGGTAGCGCTGCATCAGCTGCGCCCGGCTCGCGGGCAGCCCCGGCGAGTAGTCGATCTTCCCGGCGATCGCCGGGGACATCGCCACGACGACCCGCTTCGCCGACACCGTGAGGCCGTCCGCGGTGACGGTGACGCCGTCCGCGCCGGTCGCGATCGACCGCACCGGCGCGTTGTAGCGGACGATGTCGCCGAGCCTCGCCGCCAGCCGGACCGGGACCTCCTGCGACCCGCCGACGAACCGCGACTCCTGCGCGCCGTCCTTGGTGTTGATCAGCCGGTCGATCGTCCCCGGGGTGCTCTCGTTGCCCGCCGAGGCCGCGTAGTTCAGCAGGTACAGCAGCGAGATCTCCTGCGAGCGCATCGACAGCGTCGAGGAGGCGAACGCGTCCATCAGGAACCGGGCGCCGCCGCTCAGCGAGTTGGACCGCGACCAGGTGTGGAAGGTCTGCGCGTCCCACTCCTCGGCCTTCGCCGCCTTCCACGGCTCCCCGACCGGGATCTCCTTGACCATGCCGCCGAGCTTGAGCAGCGCCAGCTCCAGGTCGATCACGCCCCAGTCCGGCGGGACCGCGCCGAGCAGGCCGTCGGTGGCGTACAGGGACCGCTTCCCGTTGCGGTAGTAGACGTTCTTGCCCTCGTTGTAGGTCTTGAAGGTCTCGACGCCCATGTCCCTGGCGAGCGCGGCGATGCGGTCCTGCGTCGGGCCGATGAACTCGGCGCCGCCCTCGCTGGTGGTGCCGTCGCCGAGCGGCAGCCCGTACACGCGCCCGCCGGGACGCTCCCGGGCCTCCAGGACGAGCACGGAGCGGCCGGCGGCGGCCAGGTCGCGCGCGGCGGTGAGACCGGACAGGCCGGCCCCGACGATCACCACGTCGGTGCTGACGGGGGCGGTGCGGGCGGCGGCGGACGGCGCCGCGGCGGCGGAGGCGACGGCTCCGGCGGCGGTGAGCGCGCCCGTGCCGAGGAGTCTGCGGCGGCTGACTCGCGTCAAGGGGATCCCTCCTGGGGGGAAGTCCAGAAGCGGGGGGACGGAAGATCACACGGCAGCTCACGCTAGGGCGGACCTCGAGCCGAAGTCGAGGGTTCTTCATGTTTCGTGACCGCGTCGAGACGGCCCCCCGGCGATCATCTAGAGTCCTGGGCATGGGGGAGACGCACATCGCGCGGCGGCGCCGGCTCGCCGCGCTCGCCGCCGACCGCGGCCTGGCCGCCGCGCTGGTGACCCGGCTGGTCAACGTCCGCTACCTGACCGGCCTCGACAGCTCCCGCGCGGCGCTGCTCGTCCCGGCCGACGGCGAGGCCGTCCTCGCGACCGACGGCCGCTACGCCGGCATGGCCGCCGAGGTCTGCCCGGACCTGCCGGTCGTCGTCGACCGCCAGGTCGCCGCCGCGCTGATCAAGCGGGCCGCCGCGGACGGCCACGGCCGGCTCGGCTTCGAGGCCCACGACATCACCGTCGAGCAGCACACCGCCCTCCGCGATGAGGCCGGCAAGCTCGACACGCCGGTCGAACTGGCGCCGCTCGGCCACCTCGTCGAGGAACTGCGCATGGTCAAGGACGAGGAGGAGATCGGCCTCCTCCGCGAGGCGTGCGCCATCACCGACCGCGCCTTCGAGACCGTCCTCCCCGAGATCCGCGCCGGCGTCACCGAGCGGGCCGTCGCGATCGCCCTCGAACGGGCCATGGTCGACCTCGGCGCCGAGCGCCCCGCGTTCGAGTCGATCATCGCGTCCGGGCCGAACGGCGCCGTCCCGCACCACCACCCCGGCGGCCGCGAACTCCAGGCCGGCGACCTCGTCACCATGGACTTCGGCGCCCTGTACGGCGGCTACCACGCCGACATGACCCGCACCGTCGCGATCGGCGAGCCCGCCGGCTGGCAGCGCGACCTCTACGACCTCGTCCACCGGGCGCAGCGGGCCGGGATCGCCGCCGCCGCACCCGGCGCGGAGACCAAGGGCGTCGACGCCGCCGCCCGTAAGATCATCGCGGACGCGGGGCACGGCAAGGCGTTCTCCCACGGCCTCGGGCACGGCGTCGGCCTGGAGATCCACGAAGCGCCGCTCATGGGGTACGACCAAACCGGTAAACTGCTGGACCGGGTTCCGATCACCGCGGAGCCGGGGGTCTACCTCGCGGGCCGGGGCGGGGTCCGCATCGAGGACACTCTGGTGGTCCGCGCGGACGGCCCCGAGCTCCTCACCACAACGACGAAGGACCTGCTCGTCCTGTAGGCGCGCGGGTCCGCGACCGGGAGAATCAGCCAGTGGCGACGACGAACGACCTGAAGAACGGCATGACGCTGAACCTCGACGGCCAGCTCTGGACCGTCCTGGAGTTCCAGCACGTCAAGCCAGGCAAGGGCGGCGCGTTCGTCCGCACCAAGCTCAAGAACGTGCTGTCCGGGAAGGTCGTCGACAAGACCTTCAACGCCGGCACCAAGGTCGAGGTGGCGAGCGTCGACAAGCGGGAGATGCAGTACCTCTACCGCGAGGGCGAGGACTTCGTCTTCATGGACACCGAGACCTACGACCAGCCGCACATCCCCGCGGCCGTCGTCGGCACCGCCGCCGACTACCTGCTCCCCGAGCAGAACGCCGTGATCGCCTTCAACAACGAGAACCCGCTCTACGTCGAGCTGCCCGCCGCCGTCGTGCTGGAGATCACCGAGACCGAGCCGGGCCTGCAGGGCGACCGCTCCACCGGCGGCAGCAAGCCCGCCACCGTGGAGACCGGCGCGCAGATCCAGGTCCCGCTGTTCATCACCACCGGCGAGAAGGTCAAGGTCGACACCCGCTCCGGCGAGTACCTCGGCCGCGCCTGAGATGGCGGCGCGCACCAAGGCACGGAAACTCGCCCTGGACATCCTGTTCGCGGCGGAACTGCGCGAGGAGGAGCCGACGGCCGTCCTCGCCGGCCGGGGCCGCCCCAACCAGGACGAACTGGCCGAATACCCGCACGCCGTCCGCCTCATCGAAGGCGTCCAGGAGCACCGCGACCGCATCGACGAACTGATCGCCACCTACGCCACCGGGTGGACGCTGGAGCGCATGCCCACCGTCGACCGCAACATCCTGCGGATGGGCGCCTACGAACTCCTGTGGGTCGACGACGTCCCCGACGGCGTCGCGGTCAGCGAAGCCGTCGGCCTCGCCACCGAACTCTCCACCGACGAATCCCCCCGCTTCGTCAACGGCCTCCTCTCCCGCCTCCAACACCTGAAGCCCTCTCTCAGTCTTTAACACCCAGGGGGGCGACCCCCTGGAACCCCCGTCACGGGCGGGAGGCTGTTTCCCCGATCCGCTGGCGCGTCTCGGCGAAACAGCCTCCCGCCCGGCGGGCCGGGCGGCCTCCGGGCGCTAGAGCGCCCTCCAGCCGCCCGACCCGTGACTGGTGGCTGAGGTTCGAACGTGGAGTGAGCCTGAATCGCCTTTCCCCGCCTGAACCGCAACCGGCAGTCGCGGGCGGGCACGCGGAGCGAGCGCCGGCGAGCGCAGCGGGCCTGCCCGTCGAGCCGGGCGACCGCAGCGCCACGAGGAGACCCGCACGGTCACAGCGACAGAAACCGTGGTGTGAGGATCGACCGGCTCGTGACGGGGGGGTTCCAGGGGGTCGCCCCCCAGGGCAACACAGCGGCTAGGCTGAGGCGGGATGAGCGACGTTAGGGGAGTGGCCGTGACCGGCCGGCAGCAGAAGCGGGTGCGGGGCGGTGGCCGGGTGCGCAGCGCGGTCCTGTGGGAAGCCCTGCGCACCGTCCTCGACCGCATCACCCCCGAGGCCGGGCCGCACGACGTGGTGGACGTCGGCGGCGGCACCGGCGGGTTCGCGGTGCCGCTCGCCGAGCTGGGGCACCGGGTCACCGTGGTCGACGCCAACCCGGACGCGCTCGCCGCGCTGGAGCGCCGCGCCGCCGAGTCCGGGGTGCGGGTCCGCGCGGTGCAGGGCGACGCCGTCGACCTGCCCGACCTGCTGGGCCCCGACGCCGCCGACCTCGTGCTGTGCCACAGCGTCCTGGAGTACGTCGACGACCCCGGCGCGGCGATGGCGGCCCTCACCGGCGCGGTCCGGCCGGGCGGCTCGGTCAGCGTGCTCGTCGCCGGGCAGGTCGCCGCGGCGCTGCACCGCGCCGTGGCCGGGCACTTCGACGACGCGCGGCGGGTGCTGACCGACCCCGCCGGACGCTGGGGCGAGGGCGACCGGATGCCCCGCCGCTTCACCCGGGAGACCCTGTCGGCGCTGGTGCGCGGCGCGGACCTGCGGGTCGCCGAGCTGCACGGCGTCCGCATCTTCGCCGACCTGGTGCCGAGCGGCCTGCTGGACGGCGACTCCGACTCCGCCGACGCGCTGATCGCGCTGGAGTCGGTCGCGGCCGTCCACCCGGTCCTGCGGGACCTGGCCGCCCAGCTGCACCTGGTGGCCGACAAGCCGGCCGGCTAGCCGTGAGCCGCAAGCAGCAGCTGCACCGGCCCGGTCCGCAGCCGGGGCCGCCCGCCGACGACACCGGCTGCCACATCCTGCACGTCGACATGGACGCGTTCTTCGTCAGCGTCGAGCTGCTCGAACGGCCCGAGCTGCGGGGGCGTCCCGTGATCGTGGGCGGCGCCGGGCCGCGCGGCGTGGTGTCCGCGGCGTCCTACGAGGCCCGGACGTTCGGGGTGCACTCGGCGATGCCGATGACGCGCGCGCGGCGGCTGTGCCCGCAGGCGGTCGTGCTGCCGGTGAGCCACGGCAAGTACTCCCGCGTCTCCGCCGCCGTGTTCGAGATCTTCCGCTCGGTCACCCCGCTGGTGGAGGGCCTGTCGCTGGACGAGGCGTTCCTCGACGTGGCGGGCGCCCGGCGGCGGCTCGGCCGTCCCGCGCGGATCGCGCAGCTCATCCGCGAGCAGGTGCGCGACCAGCAGGGCATCACCTGCTCGGTCGGCGTCGCGAGCACCAAGTTCATCGCCAAGCTCGCCTCGACCCGGTGCAAGCCGGACGGGCTGCTCGTCGTCCCCGCGGACGGCGCCGTCGACTTCCTGCACCCGCTGCCCGTCGCGTCCCTGTGGGGCGTCGGGGAGCGGACGGAGCAGACGCTCGTCCGGCTCGGCCTGCGGACGGTCGGGCAGCTCGCCCAGGTGCCGCTCCCCACGCTCCAGCGCGAGCTCGGCACCGCGCTCGGCGCGCACCTGCACGAGCTGGCCTGGGGCCGTGACCCGCGCGAGGTCGTCCCGGAGACGCCCGACAAGAGCATCGGCGCGGAGGAGACGTTCGACACCGACGTCGACGACCCGGAGGTGATCCGCCGGTCGCTGCTGCGGCTGGCGGAGAAGACCGGCGAGCGGTTGCGCGCCAGCGGGAACGCGGGCCGGACGGTCAGCGTCAAACTGCGGATGGCGAGCTTCAAGACGATCACCCGGGCGCGGACGCTGAGCGAGCCGACCGATCTCGCCCGTGTGATCTACGTCACAGCGTGCGAGCTGTACGAGGCGGCCGGGCTGGAACGGGTACGACTCCGACTGGTCGGCGTCCGGGTGGAGAACCTGGGCCCGGCCGGCGAGGCCCCCCGTCAGCTCGCCTTCGACGAGCCGGAACGCGGTTGGCGTGAGGCCGAGCGAGCCATGGACCAGGTCGCGCACCGGTTCGGCCGCGGCGCGGTCCGCCCCGCCGCGCTGGTGCGGCGCGCGGCGGACGGTGACGGACGGGACGGCAGGGACGGAAGACAATGAAAGAAGGCGGTGGGGTGACCGGCACCGGGCCCTCGGCGGGCCGTTCGCTTTCGTACGCTCGACAGTGCTCGTATTCTGGGCATATCACCGTTGACGTTCGCGTCCCGCATCGGATACCCCGTCGCGGAGCTGTCGTTGGGAGGTGCCGTGCCGCTCTCTGAGCACGAGCAGCGCATGCTCGAACAGATCGAATCGGCTCTGTACGCCGAGGATCCGAAGTTCGCTCACGCGGTTCGCTCGACCAACCCCCAGGTCCACTACAAGCGCCGGATCGTCAAGGCCGCCCTCGGCTTCGTCGTGGGCGTCTGCGCGCTGATGGCCGGCCTCGTGATCAACGAGGGCACGGTCACCATCGCGATCAGCGTGACGGGTTTCCTGCTGATGGTGGTCTGCTGCGTCTGGGCGCTGACGAGCTGGAAGCGCATGACGGGCATCGGCAACGAGCCCGCCCGCCCCGGCGGGGGCCGCACCGCCCGCCCGGCCAAGGCGGGCTTTATGGAACGCATGGAAGAACGCTGGCGCCGCCGCACCGAAGGCGACTGACCGGCGGCGTCCGCAGCTGAGCGCCGACGGAGCCGAGGGCGATGGCCAGTCCCGTTTGTGCGGGGTCTGGCA
Organism: Actinomadura sp. NPDC049382; assembly: GCF_040677125.1. Taxonomy (NCBI): domain Bacteria; kingdom Bacillati; phylum Actinomycetota; class Actinomycetes; order Streptosporangiales; family Thermomonosporaceae; genus Actinomadura; species Actinomadura sp. NPDC049382. Next base: position 7,786 of record NZ_JBFARO010000098.1, on the reverse strand, counting down.
GTCGCTCCCGGGGTGATGTTGACCGGCGTTCGGAGTTGAGTCGAGGGCGGCACTCACTCCTGCTTGTGCAGGGGACTGGGGCCGCCCTCGGGACGTGAAGTGGCCGACGTCTGTAGCGGGATGAGGCGTCGGTTTGTTCTGCCCTCGTGGGGTCTGCTGGCGCCTCTACGGATGAGCTGATCCGCGTCTGTGGCGTGGTGTGGGGCGGTGCTCCGGTCCTGCTTGTGCAGGGCCGGTTTCGTGTGTTCGGGGTTACTTGCGGCGTAGGCGGTTGGGGAGGTCGTTCAGGCGGGCGGAGACGTCCAGGACGCGGTCTCCCGCGGTGCGGAGTGTCGTGCGTGCCTGCGCCATCGTCGACGGGGGCAGGAGGCGGGCGCGCCAGCGGGCGCGGCGGCCCACGGACGCGGCGAACGCCTCCCGGACGGTGCGGACGTCGGCGCGGAGCCGCTCCGCCGGCTCGGGGGAGCGGGACCTGGAGTAGCGGGCCAGTTCCTCGGCGCGGGCGATGCGGGTGAGGGCCTGCGCGTCCGCGCCGTCCAGCTCCAGCAGTTCGCCGAGGCGGCGCGCGGTCGCGCGCGGGGAGTCGCTGGCCCGCCATTCGAGCCCGTGGTCGAGGGCGTCGGCGCGCATCTCCCGCCACGCGGCGTGGGCCGCGCCCGCCGGGTCCGGCGCCGCCGGTGTCCGGGGGCGGGGCGGGGCGCCGGGCGGCGGTGGCGAGGGCGGCGGCGGGGCCAGCGCGGCCCAGCGGCGGCGGCGGGTGATCATCCGCAGTGTCATCGGGACGGCCATCAGCAGCAGCACCAGCGCCGCGCCCGCCAGCCAGGGGACGGCGCTGGAGCCGTCCTCCTCGTCGTTCTGCGCGGTGGTGGCGCCGCCGGGGCCCTCGTCGTTGCGGTGGCGGGCGCCCGCGCCGGGCGCCGCGGTGGCCTCGCCGGCGGCGGCGGAGCTGTCCGGCGTCTGCGCGCCCGCGCTGTCGCTCCCGCCGCCGCTGCTGACGGCGGGCTGGCTGTAGGACGGGGCGACGGCGGTGCCCTGCCCGGCGGCGCCGGCCGGCGTCGGCTCGAACCGCACCCAGCCGGTGCCCTGGAAGTACAGCTCCGGCCAGGCGTGCGCGTCCCGCGACCGGACGACCCATTCGCCCGGCCGGACCTCGCTGCCCGGCGTGTACCCCATCGCGACGCGGGACGGGATGCCGAGGATCCGGGCCAGCAGCGCCATCGACGCGGCGTACTGCTCGCAGTAGCCGCGCTTGCCGCGCAGCAGGAACTCGACGAGGTCGTTGCTGTGCTGCGGCGCCGGCGCGGACAGGTCGTAGGTGTACCCGCCGTCGACGGTGAACCAGCTCTGCAGCCGGATGGCCTGCGCGAGCGCGGTCGACGACCCGGCGGTGACCTGCTCGGCCAGCTGCCTGACCTCCTGCGGGATGTTCTTGGGGACCGCCGTGTAGTGCGCGACGATGTCGTCGGGGTAGCCGGCCGCGGCGGCGAGCTGCCCGCTGGTCGGGTCGGCGCGCAGGCTCTCGACGGTGTAGGAGCGGCCGCCCGCCGAGTCGCGCAGCGAGTAGACCATCAGCGACGAGGCGTGCACCCGCCAGTCGCCTTTGATCGCCACGCTGGTCGGCGCGTACGGCACCGGCAGGAACGTCATGTTCCTGACCTCGGGACGCACCCGCACCTGGGTGGTCACCTTGTGCATCCGGCCCATGGTCAGCCCCGGCGGGGGCGGGAGCGCCCGACCGACCGCCACCTTGTCCTTGCCGCTGCTCTTCAGGGGGCTGTAGGTCCAGCGGTCGCCGTCGAACCGGTCCAGGGCGTACAGGCGCAGGTAGTCGGGGCCGTCGGGGTCGTCGGTCCGGTAGGTGAGGACGACCGAGTCGTCCAGCCGGGTCAGTTCCCGCTTCAGGCTGACGAGGGGGTCGGGGGTGGTGACGGTGCGGGTGCCGCCGTTGCCGCCGTTGCCGAGGCCGAACATGCCGCGCGGCTCCAGGCCCGGCACCGCGGCCGGCAGCAGCACCGCGACGGCGACCGCGCCGACCGCGATCCGGCGGCCGCTCACCGCCAGCGGCGTCGCGTCGGGCGGAGCGGCGCCCTCGGCCGGGCCCGGGTCGGCGCCGGCCAGCGGGACCTCGCGGGGCCGCCGGTGGGTGGTGACCGTCCGGCCCCATCCGCCGACCTTCTCGCGGGCGTCGGCCATCAGCAGGCCGAGGAAGCCGAGCGCGCCCGCGCCGAACGCCAGCCAGCCGACGCCGTCCTCCCGGACCGCGGCGGGCACGCTGTACATGGCCAGCAGCGGCAGCCCGGCGGGCGCGGTGCGGTGCAGCCGGACGGCGAGCAGGTCGACCAGCGCCGCGACCAGCCCGATGCCGGCGGCGGTCAGCATCGCGATGCCCGGCAGCGGCGGGACCGGTGCCGCGTACCGGTTCGCGGCCTGCCAGCCGTCCGCGGCGAGGTCGCCGAGGTGCCGCAGCGACTCCGGCGACGGCACGAACACCAGCCACGCCTTGTCGGCGGCGTACACGAGGTCGAGGTAGAGCAGCAGCGCGGCCAGCCCGAACACGAGGTTCATCGGCGCGGGCAGCCGCAGCCGCCGGGACAGCATCCCGCCGCCGGCGACCGCGAGCACCGCGCCGAACCCAGCCCAGAACCAGCCGGCCTGCTCGAACAGCGGGTAGAGGCCGAAGGAGCCGGCGAGCGTCGCCAGCCCGGCCATGGCCGTCATCCGGATCCTCATGCACCGTCCCTGACGAAGTCTTCGCCGGCCTTGCCGGCGGTCGTCCACGCCTGTGCGAGCTCGGCGGCGGTCCGGACGGGCAGCACGCGCCAGCCCGCCGCGCGCAGCAGCCCCGCCGCCGCGTCCGGGGCCGCGCCGTCCGCCGGAGCGGCGGGCCCGCCGCCGACCAGCACCGCGACGCGCGTGCCGGTGCCGCCCCGCACCTCGGCGACCGAGCGGGCCTCCGCGGCGGTCAGCGTGCCGAACACGGCGACCACCAGGCCCTCGCCCTCCCGGCCGCCGCCGCGCAGCGCGGTCAGGCCCGCCGACAGCGACCCGCCCTTGGACCGGTGCGCCACGGCGAGCGCGTCGAGCAGCAGCCCCTCGAACGCGCCCTCGGACGGCGCGGCCGGCAGCGCCTCACCGGCGTCGGTGACGTACCGCAGGCTCATCCCGGTGCGGACGAGGTGCACGCCGATCGACGCGGTCGCCGACACGGCCTGCTCGAACGTGCCGCTCAGCCCCTCGCCCCAGTGCGCGGTGCGGCGGGTGTCGAGGAACAGCGTCCCGCTGCTCTGGAAGTGCTGCTCCTCGCGCCGGACCATCAGCTCGCCGTGCCGGGCGGTGGACCGCCAGTGCACGCGGCGCAGGTCGTCGCCGTGCCGGTACTCGCGCGGGGCGGCGTCGTCCTCACCGGCGGCGGAGACCGCGCGGGCGACGCTGTCGCCGCCGCCCGTCCAGGCGCCCGACAGCCGGCTGTGCGGCAGCGGGACGATCGCGGGCGTCACGGTGAGGGTGTCGGACAGGCTGAACGAGCGCACCAGCTCCACCATCCCGAACGGGTCGGCGAGCCGGACCGTCAGCGGCCCGACGCGGTAGCGCCCGCGCACGTCCGAGCGGATCCGGTAGCCGAGCTGCCGGGAGCCGTGCGGCTCGATCCGCTCCAGCACGAACCGGGCCCGGCCGCCGAGCGCGTAGGGGACCCGGTCCTCCACCATCAGCAGCCCGCTCGGCAGCCGCGACACGTTCTCCAGCCGCAGGTCGACGCGGGACTCCCGGCCGACCGGCAGCCGCGCCGGCTCCAGCCGCCGCGCGCACGCGAGCCGGTACCGCGTCCGCGACACGGCGAGCATGCACAGCAGCGGCAGCACCAGCACGAGCACCCCGGCCCGCAGCAGGTCGCGCTCGCCGAGGACGACCGCGCACACGATCGCGGTCGCGCCGGCGGCCACGAAGGACCGCCCGCGCGTGGTGAGGCCGGCGAGCGCGCGTCGCACCGGTCACTTCCCGGGGGAGGGCACCGGCAGCCGCTTCACCAGTTCGGCGACGACCTGCTCGGGGCGGCGCCGCTCCACCTGCGCCTCCGGCGTCGGCAGCAGCCGGTGCGCGAGGACGGGGACGGCGAGATCCTGGACGTCGTCGGGGACGACGTAGTCGCGGTCGTCGAGCGCCGCGTACGCGCGCGCCGCCCGCACCAGGTGCAGCGTCGCCCGGGGGGACGCGCCGAGCCGCAGCTCGGGGTGCTTGCGGGTGGCGGAGACGAGGTCGATCGCGTACTGCCGCACGGCCGGCGCGACGTGCTGGCGCCGCACCACCTCGATGAGGTCGCGGACGTCGGCGGCGTGCGCGACCGGGGCGAGCCGGTCGAGCGGGGACGCCTGGCCGTGCGTGTCGAGCATCTCCATCTCGGCGGCGGCGTCGGGGTACCCCATCGAGATGCGGGCGGTGAACCGGTCGCGCTGCGCCTCCGGCAGCGGGTAGGTGCCCTCCATCTCCACCGGGTTCTGCGTGGAGATCACCATGAACGGCGGCTCCAGCGCGTAGGTGGTGCCGTCCACCGTGACCTGCCGCTCCTCCATGCACTCCAGCAGCGCCGACTGCGTCTTCGGGGACGCCCGGTTGATCTCGTCGCCGACCACGATGTTGGCGAACACCGGGCCCGGCTTGAACTCGAACTCGCGCAGCTCCTGGTTGTAGGCGCTGACCCCGGTGATGTCGCTGGGCAGCAGGTCCGGGGTGAACTGGACGCGCCGCACCGAGCAGTCGACCGAGCGCGCGAGCGCCTTGGCCAGCATCGTCTTGCCGACCCCGGGCACGTCCTCGATCAGCAGGTGCCCCTCCGCCAGCAGCACCGTGAGCGCGAGCCGCACCACCGAGGGCTTGCCCTCGATGACCGACTCCACCGCGTCCCGGATCTTGTTCGCGACATGGGCGAGCCCGTCGAGCCCGCGGCCGGACCCCTCGCCTCCCGAGGCGCGCCGCCGGGCCGGGTGGGGAGCCGGTGGGTCGGTCTCCATGAACGACTCTCCGTGCGTGCCTACTGCCACCAAACCCTCCTCAGCCGTCCCACCCGACAGTACGTCGTCGGAACGCCCGCCGCGATGTTCATGGGGAACGCGAGCCCATTGTGCTGCACGGGGCGGACAGCGCACGCCGGTCGCCGTCCGCCACTTCGCTCCACCACGATCATCCACCGCGCCCCGCGGCGCCCGGAACCGCGGCGACGGGTGCCCGCGGCCGGTCCGGCGCGCGGTGGGGGCGCTGGCGGGCTCCACCTCACACCACCCTCTCTGACCTGCGGTTTCGCGCGCGGAATTCGTCCGTGGGAGGTGTTTTTCTTGTTGACGGTGGGGAAGAGTGGAGTAGAGTGGGGCGCCGTGGGGGCGGTAGCACCCCATGCGGCGCGGGAGGTGGGGCCGGTGTTCCTCGGCACCCATTCACCGCGCCTCGACGACAAGGGACGGCTGTTCCTGCCGGCGAAGTACCGCGAGGAGCTGTCGGGGGGATTGGTGATCACGAAGGGCCAGGAACGCTGCCTGTACGTCTTCCCCATGGCGGAGTTCCAGCGGATTACCGAGGCTCTGCGTGCCGCGCCGGTCACGGAGAAGGCGGTCCGGAGCTACAGCCGGGTCTTCTTCGCCAGTGCCTCCGACGAGGTACCGGACAAGCAGGGCCGCGTCACGATTCCTCCTCCCCTGCGCAAGTACGCGGGGCTCACCCGCGACTGCGCGGTCATCGGGGCCAACACGCGCCTGGAGATCTGGGACGCCCAGGCATGGGAGACCTACCTGGAGCAGGAGGAGCAGACGTTCTCCGACGTCTCGGAGGAGGTGTTGCCAGGGATCCTCTGAGCGAATGACTCGTCGGTCCGTTGACCGGCTATGGCCCACGTTCGGCCAGGTCTCCAGCCGCTCTCCGAGCCAGCTGGCGCAGCTTCCCCGGTGCCAGACGGCGACCCCCCGCGGAAACGCGGTGATCTTCCTCTAGGGCAGCGGATGGGGACCTGGCCGGGCGAGGCCGCCGCCGGGGGCGCGGAACGGTCAGGTCCGGCGATGCCACGCAGTCCGCGAGCGAAGTGGCAGTACAGGGGGGTGAACCATGGACGTGGGCGACCACGCGTCCGAGGAGGCCGGCGTGCCCGCCGGCGACCGGGGGGCCGGCAGCGGCCACGTGCCGGTGATGCTCGGCCGCATCCTCGAGCTCCTCGTCCCCGCCGCCGAGGCGGTGACGGGCCGCGACCCCGTCTACCTGGACGCCACGCTCGGCATGGGCGGCCACGCCGAGGCGATGCTGCGCGCCGTGCCGCGGCTGCGGCTGATCGGCCTCGACCGCGACACCCTCGCGCTGGAGCGCTCCGCCCGCCGGCTCGCGCCGTTCGGCGACCGGGTCACGCTGGAGCACGCCGTCTACGACGAGATTCCGGCGGTGCTGCGCCGGACCGGCGTGCGCGCGGTGGACGCCGTCCTGTTCGACCTCGGGGTGTCCTCCCCGCAGCTCGACGAGGCCGACCGCGGCTTCGCCTACTCCTACGACGCGCCGCTCGACATGCGGATGGACCGCACCCAGCGCCTCACCGCCGCCGAGGTCGTCAACGGCTACCCGCCCGCCGAGCTCGCCCGCATCCTGCGCGAGTACGGCGAGGAGCGGTTCGCCCAGCGGATCGCCTCGGCCATCGTCCGCGAGCGCGAGCGCGCCCCGCTGGCCTCCACCCGCCGGCTCGCCGACCTCGTCCGCACCGCCATCCCGGCCGCGACCCGCCGCACCGGCGGCAACCCGGCCAAGCGCACCTTCCAGGCGCTGCGCATCGAGGTGAACGGCGAACTCGACAGCTGGCGCCGGGCCCTGCCCGCCGCACTGGACGCGCTCCCGGTCGGGGGCCGGGTCGCCGTCCTGTCCTACCACTCCCTCGAGGACCGCATCACCAAGCAGGTCCTCGCCGCCCAGGCGGCCGACACCACCCCGCCGGACCTGCCCGTCCCGCTGCCCGAGCACGAGCCGAGGTTCCGGCTCCTGACGCGCGGGGCCGAGCTGCCGTCCGACGCGGAGACCACGACCAACCCACGGGCCGGATCGGTGCGGCTGCGCGCCGCGGAGCGGGTCCGGGAGGCGACATGACGACGACGAGCAGGCGCCCGCCGACCAAGGCGCCGAAGAAGAAGAGGACGGCGGCGCCGGGGCCCGCGGCGCGGGGCGCGACGGCGACGGCCCCGCCCAAGGCCCCGCCGAAGGCTCCCGCCGCGGCCGCGCCGAAGACGGAGGCCAAGGCCCCGGCCAAGGCCGCGGGCAAGGCTCCGGCCAAGACCGCGGCGGGCAAGGGCACGGCCGCCGCGCCCGCGAAGGCGGCGGGCGGCGGGAAGGCGAAGGCGGCGGTCCGGGCACGTCCGGCCGCGGCCGGACGGCCCGCGCCGCGCGCGCCGTTCGTGCTGCTCATCGTCGGGCTGCTCGGCGGCGCGCTGGTGAGCCTGCTGCTGCTCAACACCGTCCTCGCCAAGGACGCGTTCACCCTGACGCGGCTCCAGCAGAGCAACAAGCAGCTGGAGCAGCAGCGCCAGGCGTACGAGGAGGAGATCGCCCGCGAGGGCTCGCCGGCGGGGCTGGCGCGCAAGGCCAGGGCGCTCGGCATGAAGGAGGCCGAGGACCCGGCCTTCTTCGACACCGAGACCGGCCGGCCCGGCGCCGGGAAGATCCGGCCCGTCCCGCAGGCGGCCGCCGCGTCGGCGGGCGCCGCGGGCGTGCTCGGCGTCCCCGGCACCGTGGTGCCCGGCGACGGCGTGCGGCCGCCGGCCGACACCGGCGC